>JAHFFM010000150.1 GCA_023247935.1 Candidatus Omnitrophota bacterium
ATCTTCAAAGACAAAAAATTAAAAATCACGGCCACCACCGTGCGCGTGCCTGTTTTTCGCGCGCATTCGGAAGCCATTTATCTTGAGCTTTCCAAAAAAGTGGATTTGGCGCGTATCCGCAAAGTGCTGGCCAAGGCGCCGGGCGTCAAAATTGTCGACGACCGCCAGAAAAATTATTTTCCCATGCCCCTGGAAGCCACGGGCGGGGATGATGTGCTGGTAGGCCGTCTCCGGCTCGACCCCTATAACCCCAAAGGTCTTTGGCTTTTTGTGGCAGGCGACCAGCTTCGGAAAGGCGCCGCGCTTAACGCCGTCCAAATCGCTGAAATTCTTTGCAAGTAATCATCCTTGTGAATCCAAGTCTAACCGTCATTGCGAGCGCAGCGAAGCAATGACGGTACGGGCTATAAAACTGGTCATCGCTTTTCAAGGCACTCGCTACGAAGGCTGGCAAAGCCAGAAAAACGGCAACACGCTTCAAGAAATCTTTGAAAAGCATTTGAGCCGTATTTTTAAAGAAAAAATCATTCTTTTCTCGAGCTCCCGCACCGACAGCGGAGTCCACGCCCGCGGCCTGGTCGCGCATTTTAAAACCAAAAGCGCCTTGCCCGATAATAAAATTCAAGACGCTCTTAATTATTATTTGCCCCAGGACGTCGTTGTTTTGTCCGCCAAAACTGCCGCCGTTTCGTTCCACGCCCGCTTTCAAGCCAAATCTAAAATTTACGAATACCAAATTTGGAACAGCCGTGTCCGCCCGGCTTATGACCTGACGCCCTATTGTTTGTGGGTTCCGGCCCGCCTGGATATTTCTAAAATGAAATCCGCCGCCAAGCATTTTATCGGAAAGCATGATTTCAGCGCCTTTCGTGACAGTGGGGATGAGGAGAGGGATCCTGTCCGCCAAGTGTATTCTCTGACCATTCAAAAGAAAGGATCTATGCTCACCCTCCGGATCCGCGGAAATGGTTTCCTGCGCCACATGATCCGAGTGATAGCGGGCACCTTGATAGAGGTAGGGCGAGATAAAATGCCTCCCGCCGCCATCTCTACCATTTTATTGTCTAAAGACCGCCGCAAAGCAGGCCCAACAGCAAAAGCCCAAGGCTTAACTCTCCATAAAGTCCAATATTAAGAATGGACTTCCTAAAGCCCGTAGTCGAAGTTTAACTACCCCTGCTTAATTCCAGCTAAACCTGTTTAAACAACATAAATTAATTTTGATTAATAACAAATAAAATTTGACTTTTTTTCAAAATAAGCATTGACAAGAAAAAAGACATCATGTAATTTTGGGACAGCGCAGGGTCATTCGTTGATTTGTGGCGGACAATCCCTGCTTAACGCAAAGATTGCTTCCCGCCACAAAGCGTTGGCGGGCAGGCGCTACGCTCGCAACGACGGTTTAGGAGAAACACATGACAAAAAGAATATTTCTTAAAATTATTTCCTTAGCGCTCATTTTTACACTCTCGTACTCCCAACTGCTTTTTGCGGCGGATGTCCGTCAAATGCTTTTGGACGCTAAAAACTTTTTTGACGAAGAAGCCACAAAGCAGGCCCAAGGCGGAGGGTTATCCGTTTCTCAATTAGAAACCGCGCAAAGCACTCAACAAGCGATCGTTAATCAGCAGCAGATATTGGAAGACTTTCAAAATACCTCTTTTTCCCTGACTTCATCAAACGGCGACACTCTCAAATACGTAGGCGACAAATTAAATTCGGTGGAGCGCCCCGACGGCACCAAACTAGCCAATATTGTGACGGACGCCCAGGGAAACATTCAAAACGCGGACCTTAATCTATCGGACGGCTCCGTTCAGGTTTACCAAAACGGAAAAGTTATCGGTTATCAAACTCCCGATGGAACTCAAGTGGTCTACGAAAGCGGAGCCATTCAAAAGACAATCGATAAAAATGGCGTTGAAACGATTTATTCCTATCCTAAAAACGCGCAGGGACAAATAACGGATACTGTTTTAACCAGCCCGACTCATGTGACAAAATATGACCCGGCCACGGGAAAGCTCAAAGAAGTTTTGAATAAATCGACGAATGAAAAAGTTATCTATTCCAATGGAATTCCTCAAAAGCTCATCAAGTCCACAGGCGTCGAAGTGGTGTTTCCCAAAACGACACTCGCTGATGGTTCTTATAGCCTGGATTTTTCATCCTTGGCTTCCTCGCCTGCCCCTAATCCAAACGGCGCTTTTCTGGAATCCGGCGGAGTTGTCTCTGTCAGCTCAACGGGTTTTTATTCGAATACGGCGGGAACGGTGGATAGGACATGGGTTTCGTCGGGAGGCTATTTGGTTGCGCAGGGTACGCCCTATACGGACACGGCCGTCACCTCTAATTCGGCGAGACTGGATTATAAAATCAACATTCAAAGCACAGGCACCTATTATCTGTGGATAAGAGGAAATGCCCCGAATACTTCTTCTGATTCCATTCACGCGGGTTTGGATGGTGTTTTTACCGCCATGGGAACCAAGATCACAGGTTTTACTTATACCGGCACCGACTCCTGGGTGAATAAAAATGATTTGGGGCAAATAATTTCATTTCAAATAACGACGCCCGGCGATCACACATTGAATATTTGGACGCGTGAAACGGGTTTTAAATTTCAAAAATTTATTTTAACAAAGACCGCCGTTTTCGTGCCTCAGGGGACAGGACTGGCTGATTCCCAACGAGCGACCGCCCCTGTCGCCAGCTCAAACCCTCTCAAAAAAATTCTTTACGATGCATCCAATAAAATCAAAGAAGCAACTCTAGAGAATGGCACGCGTATCGTTTTTCAAAATGAGCTTCCGGCGCAGGCATTTTTAGCCGATGGGACCAGCACGGCTTTTAATTTCACTCAAAGCGGTTTGTCGAACATCACGGGTTCAAGCATCGCGCAAAATAATTTAACCTCCAGCTACGACGAAAAAGGAAAACTTAAAAGCATCAAGACGGGAGACATCACCATTCATTATAAGGAGGATTCATCCATCGAATTCATCGAGAAAACCGATGGAACCGAGCTTTGGAATCTTGTGTTTGATGCTGCTGGCGCTTTAACGGGCGCCCTAATCATTTCTCCGGACGGCGAAGAGAGGTCTTATTCGCTGGGAAAACTCACCGGTATCGCGCGGCCCGATCATACCTTGCTTTATTATTCCCAAGGAAAAGTGAGTAAAGTCGTGACCCCTGAGAAACTCAGTTATAACTTTACGTATTCCACATCCAAAATTGAGGCCGCACTCGATGTCAGCCAGATTCAAACTCCGGACGCGCTCACCGTCACCAAGATGGAATACGACACCAATTTTAACCTCAAAAAAATTACCCGGCAAAATCAAGAAGCCATTAATTATCTGAACAACGATATTTCACAAATTGACGCGCCCAACGCGGTTTCAAAAGTATTCAATTACGCCAGGGATGCTCAAGGGAAAATTCTTTCTTATACCGTAACCCAAGGGAATATGGTGACAATGTATGATTCCAATAACCAGCCTTTATCCGCCAAGATCAGTCCGAGCGCGGACAATCCGTATACGCTGGATGTGACCTATCAATACGGAAAAATCAGGGAAGTGAAGAAAAATGGAGTGACGGTATTTAAATACAATTACACCTTTAATACCGGGGGAGACGAGCAAACGGTTATTGAAGATTTGGAAGGCAGTAAAACCAGCACCTATCTCGGAAGTTTGCTTCAAACCACCTTGGACAAAACAAATATGGTTCTGACCGCTTATGAATACACGAATTCAAAGGTTCTGAGAGTGACGGTTTCCCGATTCGGACAAGCGATACATGCCTATGATTATGCCTATAGCGGCCAGAACTCTTTGGTGACGGATGAAACCGGCGTAAGGCGCACTTATGATGCCAATAAAAAACTGATATTTCTCGAGAAGGACGGTCAAAAATACGCTTACACCTATTCCACGCAAACTCAGGCGCCCGCATCTCAAGTGCTGCCGATTTCCACGCTCGATACCAATTACCGCACGCCCAACAGCGACCCTTACCAAACCTGGATTGTCGGAACGTCGGATAATTCTCTGTATTCCTTTGTCAATAACGTGGAAGTGGGTTATGCCGTAACTCTTTCGCAGGCGGGTGATTTAAAAATAGAGTTCGAATCCAAAAATCACGGCGCGTCCATTCCAACGTCTTTCAGCTATCAACTGGATATTTATGTCGATGGAGTCAAAAAAACCACGTTCAATGCGCCCGCGAGCACCGTCTACCTGCTCAATCAACTGACGCTGACAGGTCTTACGGCGGGTTCTCACAACATCCGCATCAAATGGGTGAATCATTTTTATGACGCAACGCTAGGCGATTCTAATTTTAGGTTTAAGAATTTAAAACTCACCCATATTTATCAGCCTGCGGGACAAACAACCCAGGAAATCGCGGAGGAAAGACTTCTTGAAAGGAGATTAACGGATGGAACGGTCCTCAACTATACAAACGGTAAAGTTAGTCAAATTAACTATACAAATGGGCGAATCCTCAAAAATATCACAACGGACGCAGACGGAAACGTCAAAGACGCAAAGTTATTCCAAAACGCGCAAGATACGGTTGGATCACTCGTCGTTTTTGAGAATTCCAAAATCAGTAAAGTAACAGAGGCCTCCGGAAAGGTTTTAACTTACCGTTATGAAAATGATTTGCAGGGCAATCTCAAGAATATTTGGATCAAAAAGGATGATGTCGAATATCAGTATGGAGCCGATGATGTTTTTAAAGGCGTAAAGCTTTTGGATATTCCCGTGAATATCGACGGCACCGCTTATTTCAATGATTCGAGCGCTTCACCGAAACAAGCCACTTCGCAGGGCGCGGTGTCGCTGACTTCTCAAAGCGCGAAATTTGGCCGAGGCGGCGTGACGTTTGGGGCTGACGGCGGAGGCATCAGTTTTCCGGACAATGAAGGATTTAATTTTGCGGGAGGCGAT
>JAHFFM010000151.1 GCA_023247935.1 Candidatus Omnitrophota bacterium
TTTGGTGGGCGCCGGACCAGGCAACCCCGGACTTCTCACTTTAAACGCCTGCCAAAAATTAAAAGAAGCGGATATTGTGATTTACGATTACCTTGTAAACCCTGAACATCTTCGCCATACGCAAAAAAATTGTGAGCGGATTTGCGTGGGCAAAGGTTTCCGCCATAAAAAATTATCCCAGGAAAAGATCAACCGTCTGATCATTCAAGAAGCCAAAAAAAATAAAAAAGTGGTTCGCTTGAAAGGCGGCGATCCTTATTTGTTCGGGCGGGGCGGGGAAGAGGCTCTTTTTCTAAAAAAACACGGAATTCCTTTCGACGTCGTGCCCGGAATCACGAGTTTTTCGGCCTGCGCCGCTTACGCCGGGATTCCGGTCACCCATCGCGACCACAATGCGTCCGTGACGCTTTTGACGGGGCACCGCGCGAACGACGACAAACTTGATTCCATTGATTGGTCAAAAATCGCTTCCATGCCCGGCACCATCGCGATCTACATGGGATTTTATAATTTACCCGTTATTTGCCACCGTCTTCTTTCGCATGGCATGGCTCCGCGCACGCCCGTAGCCGTCATTGAATGGGGCACGCTTCCTTTTCAAAAGGTATCCGAGGGCAAGCTTTCTGAAATAGCCGCGATCGTGCGTCAAAACAAAATGAAACCGCCGTGCATGATTCTTATCGGAGATGTGGTGAAGCTCCGCCGTGAATTGAATTGGTATGAAAAATTACCGCTCTTCGGAAAAAAAATTTTAGTGACGCGGGCAAAGGGCAAGGCGAGTATTTTATCCGATAAGCTAAAAAAGCTGGGCGCAGAAACCTTTGAAATGCCCGTGATCGAAATTTTACCTCCCAAAACATGGAAACCGATGGATGATTGCATCGCTTCGCTGTCCCGCTACGATTGGCTGATTTTCACAAGCGCGTACGGCGCGAATTTCTTTTTGAATCGCCTCTATGAAAAACATGACAAAGACACGCGGGCGCTTGGCGGCGTCCGGATCGCCTGTGTGGGTCCGGAAACAGCCAAAATCCTCCGTCCTTATGGCTTACGTCCGGATTTAATCCCTGATCAATACGAAACAAAAAATCTAGCCCAATCGCTTTCCAAAAAAATAGGTTCTTTATTAGGGAAAAAAATTCTGCTGGTTCGAGCGGATATAGCCCCCAAAGCTCTTGAGGAAGATTTAAAAAAAATGGGAGCCATTCCTTTTGCGGTTACAGGTTACCGGACCGTGAGGCCAAAAATCCAAACCGGAATTCTCCGTGAAATGACGCCGGATTATGTCACATTCACAAGCTCGTCAACCGCGAATAATTTTATTCAAGGCGTTGGCGCGCCCAAAGCCAAAAAAATACTCTCCAAAACTTTTGTGGCCAGCATCGGTCCCGTGACTTCCAAATCTTTAAGACAAAACAAAGTCCGCGTGGATTGTGAAGCCAGACAATTTCACCTCGATGGCCTTGTTGAAGCCATTAAAAATCATGCAGGGAAACATTTATGAACGCACTTAAAATTCGCGGACGAAGATTGCGAGAAAACCCGCTTGTGCGAAACCTTGCAAATGAACACCGTCTGGAAACGCGGAATTTAATTTATCCGCTTTTTATCAAAGAAAACCTCCGCAGTACGGCTGAAATCGCTTCCATGCCCGGCCAATACCAATGGCCTTTATCGGAAATTTCCCGCCAAGCCGAGCAAGCCCTGAAACTCGGTATCCCGGGTATACTTTTATTCGGAATTCCGAAATCGAAAGATTTGGCAGGCAAAGAATCTTTTTCAAGAAATGGAATCATTCAAAAAGCCGTAAGGACCCTCAAAAAAAACTTTCCAAAGCTGCTTGTGATCACGGATGTTTGTCTTTGCGAATATTTAGAGCATGGGCATTGCGGCCATATTAAAAACGGAAAAGTTTTAAACGATGCTTCCATCAAAACCCTGGCTAAAGCCGCGTTATCCCATGCAGAGGCGGGCGCGGATATTGTGGCGCCTTCAGACATGATGGATGGCCGCGTACGGGCTATTCGGCAAACGCTGGATAAAAACGGTTTTGAACACACACCCATACTTTCGTATGCCGTGAAATACGCATCCTCTTTTTACGCGCCGTTCCGTGACGCCGCCGAAAGCGCTCCGCAATTCGGAGACCGCAAAAGCTACCAAATGAATCCGGCCAATCGAATAGAAGCGCTTCGCGAAGCCAAAACCGATTTGGAAGAGGGCGCGGATATGATTCTTGTGAAGCCTGCGCTGAGTTACGAAGACATTTTATTTGAAATCAAACAAAAGCTTCGTTGCCCGACAGGGGCGTATAGCGTGAGCGGCGAATACGCGATGATCAAGGCAGCCGCACAAAAAGGCTGGCTGGATGAAAAAAAAGTGGTTTTAGAAACACACCTAGGGCTTAAAAGAGCAGGCGCGGATTTTATCGTCACGTATTGGGCTAAGGAGATTGCTAAATGGGTTCGAGAATGAACAAATCCTGGAAAGAGGCGCAAAACCGTTTGGCGGGCGGCGTTAACAGCCCGGTTCGCGCCTTCAAAGCCGTTGGCGGCCACCCCATTTTCATGAAAAGCGGAAAGGGCGCTTATTTAACGGATGCGGCAAATCATAAGTATGTTGATTTGTGTCTGTCCTGGGGAGCGCTTCTTTTGGGTCATGCGGACCCCGCGACCATTCAAGCCGTTAAGTTGCAAGCAGAAATGGGCACTAGTTTTGGAACAGCCACGGAAATGGAAACAACCCTCGCCAAACAAATCCAAAAAGCATTTCCACGGATTGAACGTCTTCGTTTTACAAGTTCCGGCACGGAAGCCGTGATGAGCGCCGTGCGCGTGGCGCGTGGCGCCACAGACCGGAAGAAAATTTTAAAATTTGAAGGCTGCTACCATGGACACGCGGACAGCCTTCTGGTCAAAGCGGGAAGTGGTCTCGCCACTTTTGGCTCACCTGATTCTTCCGGCGTTCCGGCAGAAATCGCGTCGTTAACCGCCGTTCTTCCGTACAACGACGAAAAATCACTGGAAAATTTTTTCAAAAAAAATAAAGACCTGGCTTGCGTTATCGTGGAACCTATTGCTGCAAATATGGGCGTGGTGCCGGGAAAAAAAGATTTTCTTTCCGCGCTTCGTTATTGGACAAAAAAAACCGGCGCCATTTTGATATTCGACGAAGTGATCAGCGGGTTTCGTGTGGCTTATGGCGGCGCCCAGCATTTATACAAAATCACGCCCGACCTGACCATTTTAGGAAAAATTATAGGCGGTGGACTGCCGGTAGGCGCTTTCGGCGGTTCGGCAAAAATCATGAACCATTTATCGCCTCTAGGTTCGGTGTATCAAGCTGGCACACTTTCCGGAAACCCGCTTTCCATGAAAGCCGGAGAAAGCGTTTTGTCGCGCCTGTCGCCAAATTTTTACAACCAGCTTGAAAAAAAATCAGCGCACTTTGAGCAAAAATTAAAACAAATTTTTGCAAATAAGAAAAAAGCTGCTTCTATCACGCGTATCGGCTCGATGTTCACTGTTTTTTACCGGGAATCGGCTCCTCAAAACTTTACCCAGGTATGCGATTCGGACACAAATATGTTCCGTAGAGTCTTCCACGGCTTGTTAAAAAAGGGCATTTATACCCCGCCATCCGCCTTTGAAGCTTCTTTCTTGTCTTCAAGCCATGGGCAAACGGAAATTCTTAAAGTCCTTGGAGCTTTTGAGGCGATTTGATATTCTGATTGATTATGATCACCAAAAAATCCACTCTGGAAGAAATTTGCTCACCCATTGATGCGGAGCTCAACAAATTCAAATTAGCTCTCAAAAAAGAGCTCGTCTCCTCAGACGCCCTTATTCAGAGTATCCACGAGCATATTCTGAAAATGACCGGCAAATTTCTTAGACCGACTCTCACTCTTTTATCCTCAAGAATAGCGGGCGAGGGAGCAATAGACTCGACCATCCAGTTGGCCGTGGCGGCGGAATTAATTCACACCGCAACACTGGTTCATGATGACATCATTGATGACTCCGACTTCCGGCGCAATCAACCCTCCGTGCATTCACGCTGGGGACGCGACCTTTCGATTGTAAGCGGCGATTATTTGTATGCCAAAGCTTTTTTAATTCTCGCGAACCTTGAAGACACTAAGATCGCCAAAGCTTTCGCGATGTGCGCCCACGTGATGTGCGAAGGCGAAATGAAACAAATTGAAAAAAGAAAAGAATTCTATTTAACCGAAGAAGAATATTTCAAAATTATTCACAAAAAAACCGCGGCTCTTTTTCAGGCTTCCTGCATGGGCGGCGCGTACCTTTCGGGTAACGGCCTGGCTTATGTTGAAAAACTTGGGGAATACGGTTACGCGCTTGGAATGGCTTTTCAAATTGTGGACGATTGCCTTGATCTCAGCGCTAAAACCGAAGAAATAGGGAAGCAGGCCGGTCTTGATCTTGCCAAAAGCGATGTCACGCTTCCCGTGCTGTATCTTTACGCGGAGCTCGAACAGGCTCAAAAAAAAGAGTTTCTTTCCCGAATCCAGAATCCCAGCCAGGAGAATCTGGATGAAATCAGGGAGCTGGCCCAGCAATACGGCGTCTTCGACAAAGCCATGAATCAAGCCCGGATTTTTGCCCAAACCGCCTCCAATTGCTTAAAAGATATCCCGCCTTCACCCGCTCGAGAAAGCCTCACCCAACTCGTTGACTATTGCCTCGAAAGAGGCCACTAAACCCTCCATTGACAGTTAGCCTAAAAAAGGCTATTCTTAACCATTATGTTTGGCATCGGTTTCCCTGAATTATTGGTTATTTTTCTTGTTTGCCTCTTGCTTTTTGGCGCCAACCGCCTTCCTGAAATTGGAAGAGGTTTAGGAGAGGGGATTCGTGAATTTAAAAAAGCCTTCAAAGATGGACATGAGGGCGACGAATCACAATCCAAAGATAAGCCAAAAAACTCGTAATCTTCC
>JAHFFM010000019.1:0-1213 GCA_023247935.1 Candidatus Omnitrophota bacterium
CCGTTGAATTTTTGCGCATGCGCTCCACTATATCCGGTAATTCCTGAATGACATAATCAATTTCCTGCTCCGTCGTAAAACGACCCAATGAAAACCGGATAGCGGACCTGGCCCGCTTCTCACCCATGCCCATAGCCAGAAGCACATGAGACGGTTCGACGGAACCGGCCGTGCACGCGGAGCCCGTGGATACGCAAATGCCTTTCAAATCTAAATTCACCAGCAATGTTTCGCCATCCAATCCTTCAAACGAAAGATTGGTGGTGTTGTAAAGCCGGTTTTTGACGTCCCCATTCCGGACAACACCTTTTATTTTGTCAAAAATAGATTTTTCCAAACGGTCGCGCATTTTTTCAACCCGCGCGGATTCTTCGTGATGAAGACGGTTTATAATTTCAACAGCTTTCCCGAATCCCGCGATTCCTAAAACATTTTCCGTGCCCGGACGAATGTTTTTCTCCTGATGGCCTCCGCGTATCAGCGCCTCGATTTTAACGCCTTTGCGAATATAAAGCGCGCCCGCCCCTTTGGGCCCGCAAATTTTATGTGAAGAAATTGATAAAAGATCTGCGCCCAATTCTTCAGGGTTGATGGATATTTTTCCATAAGACTGAACGGCATCCACATGAAACAAAGCGCCTTTGGCATGCGCGATTTTGGAAGCTTCTTTGACCGGCTGGATCATTCCGGTTTCGTTATTGGCGTGCATCAAGCTCACGAGGACCGTTTCACTGGAAATAGCCTTTTCCATTTGATCCAGACGCACGACTCCTTTTTCATCGACAGGGACATAACTGACCGGACAATTCCTTTTTTCCAAAGCCTGCACCGTATGCAGCACCGCCTGATGTTCGATGGCGCTTACCACTAAATGCCTTTTTTCCAAAAGCCGGGGCATAACCACGCCACGGATGGCCAAATTATCGGATTCCGTGCCTCCCGAGGTGAATGTGATGTCTCCCGGCTCCACTGAAAGGGAATCCGCGATAATTTCCCTCGATTTTTCAACCCTATTGCGGGCGCGCTGCCCCTCTTGATGAAAACTCGAAGGATTCGCTAACGAAAAAGCCTCTGTAATGGCCTTTTGAACCTCAGGATCTATGGGTGATGTGGCGTTATAATCGAGATAGGCTTGCATAGTTTGCTTCTAATTGATTGTTGTCGGGGTCGTTCGGCCAATTTATTGGGTTATCAAGAATGTATTGGCGGATTT
>JAHFFM010000019.1:1313-17059 GCA_023247935.1 Candidatus Omnitrophota bacterium
GTGCAAATGGTGATAAAATAATAATACCCGCCTTGGGTATAATCATGATCTTTTAAACGCATTGACCGACGCGATTTGATCATTTTATTTCAATCCTCGGAAACAACGGCAAACCTTTTGCAATTTTGTGACCAGTCTTAAAAAATTGACCTTTTTTATCCACAAACGGGGTTTCCAAAATAGGCGTTGTTATACCCAATTGCCGCCAAATACCTTCGGCGGTTTTTGGCATATAGGGCCAAATGCTCTGCGCAACAATTTTCAATGTCTCGCATAAACATCTAATCACAGACCTCAATTCCTCAATTTTATCTTCCTTTGCCAATTTCCATGGGGCGGATAACTCAATGCATTTGTTGGAAAGAGTAATGATATTCCAAATTACTCCCAATGCTTGATCAAAACGCAGTTGATTCAAATAGTCTTCTATTGTTCTCGGTAAAGCGCCGATCGTCATAAGAAGAATAAAAATTGGATTGACGTTATCAGTTACACCTTTTGATGAATATCCCCCAAAATCTGATTCCGGAATCACTCCATCAAAATACTTCTCACACATTGTCAGCGTTCGATTCAGCAAATTCCCCAAATCATTCGCGAGGTCCGTGTTATATCTCATAATCAACGCCTCTTCGCTGAATGTCCCATCCTGCCCGAATGGTGTTTCGCGCAGCAAAAAATACCGGAACGCGTCCACCCCATAGGTTTTGACGATTTCATTCGGGTCCGTCACATTGCCGCGTGACTTTGACATTTTCTCGCCGCCCTGCACCCACCAGCCATGCGCAAAAACCAATTTCGGCGGCTCAAGACCCAAAGCATGAAGCAAAATCGGCCAAATCACGGCATGATGGCGAAGAATGTCTTTGCCTATCAAATGCACGTCAGCCGGCCATCTTTTATCCATTCCTTTTTCACTGCCATAACCGCAGGCGGTGATGTAGTTGATTAACGCGTCAAACCAAACATAAGTCACATGAGAATCGGAAAGAGGTGATAAAATGCCCCAGGACAAGCGATTTTTGGGGCGGGAAATACATAAATCCTGCAGCTTATTATTGTCCAAAAATCCCAACACTTCGTTTTTACGCGATTCCGGAAGAATACGGAAACGGCCGCCTCCACGAATTTCTTTCGTCAACCAATCTTGATGCTCGGAGAGTTTAAAAAAATAATTCTCTTCTTCAATTTTTTCAACAGGGCGCCGGCAATCCGGACAAAGCGTCTTCCCTTCTTCCCTTAAAATCTGCCCGTCATTCCAAAAAGCCTCATCCGGCGTGCAATACCAGCCCGCATACACGCTTTTATAAATCTGGCCTTTTTTCTCCAGTTCACGCCAAACTTCCTGCACCGCTCTAATATGACGAGGTTCCGTGGTACGGATAAATTCATAATTTTCTATGTGAAGCGTTTTCCACAGCTCCTGAAACGTGGCCGAAATATTATCCGTAAAGACCTGCGGGTCCATCCCCGCTTCTTTGGCGGCGCGTTCGATTTTTTGGCCATGTTCATCGGTGCCCGTCAAAAATAACACTTCCTTACCTATGAGACGCTGATAGCGCGCCAAGACGTCCGCGGCGATCTCGGTGTAAGCATGGCCGATATGCGGCTTCGAATTTACATAATAAAGCGGCGTGGTTAAATAATATCTTTCTTTCACAAATCCTCCCATAAAACGGACAGGGCTAATTTCAAATTCACGGAATGCTCAATTTTTTCTTTCGCGATGGCCAGCGTTTCCATGCGGTCAACGAGCTCCTCTTCGCTTAAAGCTCTGGCTATTTTTTCTTTTTGAAGCCGGTCCTGGATTTCTCCCAGCAAATCCTCGGAACCCGCACGCATTAAAAGGGTGTCGCGAAGACTTCGAATCGAATATTCGAGGGCGCGAGACGCTTCTTCACGTGTCAGCGTGGACAAATCGGGCGCTTTGACCCCATAAACCGGCGCGGCGGAAGAATTAGCCAGGCAGCCCTTTGCCACTCTGTCCCAAACCACGAGCTTTGCTTTTTCAAGCTCTTCTAAATTTTCATTGGCAGCTGGCAAGGCATGAAAATGAACCACCTGCGCGCGCGAACGAATGGTGGACAAAAGCTTCTCCGCCGCGTAACAAATCAGCACAAAATAAGTGTGAGCGGCAGGCTCTTCCAGGGTTTTAAGAAATGCGTTCTGAGAAATTTCGTTTAAAGATTCCGCGCGATCCACGACAAAAAGCTTTGCTTTGGCCTGAAACGGCTTAAAATTCGACAGGCCTATCAATTCGCGGATTTTCTCCACTTTCAAAACCCGAGAATCTTCTTCGGGTTCAAAAATGCGATAATCCGGGTGATTGCCGCTTTCAACAAGATGGCAGGACACGCATTCTCCGCAACCTTCAACCCCCTCTTTTTTGACGCAGAAAAGCGCTTTAGCCAATTCCTTTGTCATTTCCCGCTGTCCGGATTCCTGCGGCCCTAAAAATAACAAGCCGTGAGGCAGGCGGTTTTTTTCCAAAGCCGTGCGTAGATAACCCGCTGCGCGGGTTTGACCCTTAACGCTTTGAAAGGACATTTTCCACCAGAGTTTTGATTCTTTGATGAACTTGCTCAGGGGTTTCGGCGGGAAGGATGGAAAGCCTGTGAAAACGCTTTGGCTCTTCTTTCGCTATTTGTAAAAAACCTTTTCTTACCTTTTCATGAAATGAAACGGGCTTTTGCTCAATCCGGTCCGTTTTCCGTCTTTTTTTGATTCTGACCAAGCCAGAGGCCACAGGTAAATCCAAATATAAACTCAAATCCGGAACAAGCCCTTGAGTCGCGACACTCCCCAAATCTTTAAGCCAGCGTATGTCCAATCCTCCGGCGTGCCCTTGATACGCCAGCGTTGCGTCCAGCCACCGGTCACAAATCACAACGTCTCCCTTTTTCAAACGGGGCAAAATCACTTCTTCAACCAGCTGAGCGCGGCTGGCCATATAAAGAAAAGTCTCGGTAACCGGCGTCATCTGACGATGCTTTGGGTCCAAAAGCACCTTGCGAATCGCGTCGCCCAACACCGTTCCGCCCGGCTCCCGGGTGCAAAAAACAGGGTATTTCTTTTTTTTGAGATCCTCATAAAGAAGCTGAATTTGCGTGGATTTCCCGCAGCCTTCATTTCCTTCAAGCGTAAAAAAGAAACCTCTTTTCTTCATAGCTTCACCCTCCACGTGGTGCGGCCATCCGAAAGATCACGCAGTTCCACATGCTTTTCTTTCAAAAGATTTTCTCTTATTTCATCCGCGGTTTTAAAATCTTTATTTTTTCTGGCCAGTTGACGCTTGGCAATCCATTCCTCAATTTCAGGTTTGATCTGGCTTGAGACATCATTCCTGTCAAACACGATCCCAAACACCTCAGAACCAAAATTGCGGATAGCGGCCGCTACCGACAAAGCCGCCATGGGGTCATTTTCTTTATAAACCTGATTGATTTGTCCATGCATTAACGCCAGCACATCCGGCGTATTGAAATCATTGTCCATCGCCTCGCGAAAAGATGCGTAGATTTGCTGCGTCCGTTTTTCGCTCGGCGCATTGCCTCTTTTTTCCGCCTGGCGGGCATTCTCAAAAAACTCCAAAAAGCGCTTCCAAACCGCGCGGTCCATTTTCACGCGTTCCGGCGTATAATCCAATGGCGCGGAATAATGCGTCCCCAAAAAAGTCAGCTTTAAAACCTCATCCCCATAAAGCGGATCTTCTTTTAACACCTCATCGAGCGTAATAAAATTCTTCAAAGATTTAGACATCTTCTGGCCACCAACAGTGATCAATCCATGATGAATCCAGTAGTTAGCCAGCGGCTTACTGGTCTTACCTTTAGATTGGGCAAGCTCATTTTCATGATGAGGAAAAATTAAGTCCCTTCCTCCTCCATGAATATCAAAAGTGTCGCCCAATTCACCCATACTCATGGCAGAGCACTCTATATGCCATCCTGGCCGGCCTGGACCCCAGGGGCTGGTCCAAGAAGGCTCATCTTCTTTGGATTTTTTCCATAATGCAAAATCAAGAAAACTTTTTTTATTTTCATTTTTATCGATGCGGACTCCTGAACGCATCGCATCTCTATCCTGTTTGGAAAGCTCTCCATAATGAGGATATTGCTCAATATCAAAATAAATACCGTCTTCACTTTGATAAGCACGCCCTAGCGCTTTAAGCTCCTGAATAAGATCGATCATTTTAGATATATATTCGGTGGCCTTAGGCTCAATATCCGGATCTTGAATTCCAATTTTTTTTAAATTGGTTTTATATTTGTTATAATATTTTTCTGCAACCTGCTGCACTCCTTGGCGAAGGTCCACACAACCTTCCTGGCGTGCTTTTTCTATGATTTTGTCATCAACATCCGTGACATTTCTGACAAATTTTAACCGGTAGCCTGAATATTTAAGGTAATTGCGGATTACGTCAAAAACATAAGCGGATCTCAAATGACCGATATGGGGATCGTCATAAACTGTGGGTCCGCAAACATACATTTTGACGACACCGGGCTCTATTGGCTTAAAAAGTTCCCGCTGTTGAGACAATGAATTAAAAATTTGCAATGGCATGATTCGTACTTAACTTGCGCTGTCAGACAAGACATTGTTTCGGAGGGACCTCCACAGCCGCGCGCCATGGAACCCTGGTTTCAACACCGCGCGGCGAGGACAAGAGCAAAATTTCTCGGTGGGAAATTTTGCGTTCCCGGAGAAATAATGTCTTGTCTGACGGCGCAACCCTTCATTTATCATCACGATCTTCGAATTCCTTCATTTCATCTTCAATTTTCTGAAGTTCTTTTTGCACGCGGTCCATGGCTTGCGCCAGCGGGTCCGGTAAATGGCAATAATCAATGTTCGCGCCCGCAACTCTGCGGCCTTCGCGTTTGGCTACGCGCCCCGGCACGCCCACCACCGTGGAATTTGCCGGCACATCCTGCAACACAACGGCATTGGCGCCCACGCTCACATTTTCGCCGATTTGAATATTGCCCAACACTTTCGCGCCGGCCCCCACCACCACGTTATTTCCGATCGTAGGATGTCTTTTTCCTTTTTCTTTTCCGGTGCCTCCCAAGGTCACGCCCTGAAAAAGCGTGACGTTGTCGCCGATAATACTGGTTTCGCCGATCACCACGCCCATGCCATGATCAATAAAAAGGCCTTGCCCAATTTTGGCTCCCGGATGAATTTCAATCCCGGTAAGCCAGCGTGCCCATTGCGATAAAAATCGCGCCAGAAAACGAAAATGCCATTCATGAAGCCGGTGAGCGACGCGATAATACGCCACAGCGCGGATTCCGGAATAAGTAAAAACCATTGTCAAAATACCCGTAGCGGCCGGGTCGCGTTCAACCGCGGATTTCAATAAATCTTTGAAAAAAAATGTGTAAACAAATACCTTGATGACGGCTATGGCAAAAATAAAAAATAGAAAATATTGGAGCAAATCTTTCATTTTTTTCCCACCTTTTGAATGGCAGCCACAGCCATCACCGCCACCGCTTTTCCGCGGCCAATAGGCCCCAGACGTTCATTTGTTTTGGCTTTCACGCTCACATCCGCCTCTTTTAATCCCAATACCTTCGCCACGGAACGGCGAATCGCGTTTTTATGCGAAGACAATTTAGGTTCTTCCGCGATCACAACTGCATCCACGTTCAAAATTTTAAATTTATTTTTTTTAAGTATGGTCAATGTTTTTTCCGCAAAAACTGAGCTGGAAACCCCTTCCCAGCGCGAATCTTTATCGGAAAAATGCTCACCGATATCACCCAACCCCGCAGCCCCCAAAAGAGCGTCCACAACGGCATGAAACAGCACATCCCCATCCGAATGGCCAAAGAAACCCTTTTTATAAGGGATTTCAACCCCACCCAGGAGGAACTTACACCCCCTCTTCAGGGGGTGTATATCATAACCGATACCGATTCGCATGAGATCCTAAATAATGCTTCATAAGCTCCAAATCCGCCTTGGTAGTCACCTTGATATTTTGCGGATCCCCCGCCACCATCCGGATGGACCAATCCGAGCCGTCAAACAAAGAGGCTTCATCCGTAGCCGCCAAAGCCTTTTTCCCAAGCGCTTGATAACGTCCCATCAACAAAGACGTTTTAAAAACCTGCGGGGTTTGCGCCAGATAAAGAAAGCGCCTGTCCTGGGTGCCTAAAATCCGGTCTTTATCCTCAGAAACGCATTTCACCGTGGAGGATACGGGAATACCGCAGATAGCTCCGGCCTTTTTAGCCCCCAAAATCGTTCGGCGAACCAATTGCTTTGAAATCAAAGGCCTTGCCGCATCATGAACCAAAACATATTCAGCGGAAGATTTTAAGGATTTTAATCCATTCAAAACGGATTCCGCCCGGGAAGCGCCGCCAGTCACAACCCGTGCTTTCTTTAAACCGTGACCCTTCAAAATCAACTCCGCCTTTTTTAAAAACGAAGACTCCGCCACCACAACAATCTCTTCGAAAGAAAATGCCTTTTGTAAAGCTTTGACCGTGTGAACCAATAGAGGAGTGCCGAAAATACGGAGATAAGGCTTGGGAATTTTGGAACCCAGCCTTTTCCCCTGCCCGGCGGCCGGAACAATCGCCGCTACTTTCATTTCTGCTCCGGACGCTCCTCGGTCTTTGTGTCCAGCTTCGCGAAAATCATACGGCCCGCGGCTGTTTGCAAAACGGATGTCACAACCACCTGAATCATTTGGCCAATCATGCGGCGCGAATTATCCACCACAACCATGGTTCCGTCATCCAAATACCCGATGGCCTGGCTTTGTTCTTTTCCCTCTTTGATCAGTTTCACTTCCATCGTTTCGCCCGGAAGCATGATCGGGCGAAGCGCCTGCGCCAATTCGTTGATATTCAGAATCATCACGCCTTGGAGTTCCGCCACTTTATTCAAATTAAAATCATTGGTAAGCACCTTGGCGCTCAAAAGTTTTGAAAGCTTAATCAACTTTTCATCCACTGTTTGAACGTCCGGAAAATCTTCTTCCTGAATTTTGACGTTCACATGTTGTAATTTTTTAAGCTTATTCAGAATATCCAATCCGCGGCGCCCTCGATTTCTTTTTAAAGGATCATGCGAATCCGCCACCTGCTGCAATTCCTTCAACACAAAGCCGGGAATCACGAATCGCCCTTCAAGAAATTTCGTCTGGCAAATGTCCAGAATGCGCCCGTCAATGATGACGCTGGTATCTAAAATTATCACCGAGTCTTTCTGGTCCTGCCGTTCAAATTTAATATAAGGGATGATCAAGTTGAACTCATCCCTCCCGCGCATGGCAAAAATCATGCCGAAATATCCGAGCACCAAAACCAGCACCAATTTTAAGGAAGAAGAAAACACGGGAGTGATATCCGGAATCAAATCAATAGCGCCTGTCAAAAAACGGGAGATAATGAGCGCTAAAATCAATCCAAATACAGCGGCGGATAAACCACGCAAAGATAATTTCCCGAGTCCGGCTTCGATAAAAATAATCAAGGTGGCAAGAAGAACCCCGATGCCCATGCCCACCAAAGCCCAGACGGATCCCACCCCTTCAAACGCGCTTCCCAGCTGAAAGCCGACAATCGCGCTAATCAGCATAAATAAAATACGAATAAATCCAAATGTCATGTCATTCCCCCGCAATTAGGACGGACCGGCCTATCCCTTTTTCAACAACTTCCACGGATTCTTTTTAAGATCCGCGACAAACGCTTCCAAATCTTTGGCGATTTTATCATCCATTAAAAGCTTTCCGACCGTTCCCTCTCCGTTTTTAAGCCTTTCCATCACGATGCGGGCGGATTTGATGGTTTCTTTCAGATCTTCGGATGTCTCAATCAAATTTTTACTCACCTTATCCGTATTGGAAAATGTGCCTTTGAGCGAAGCCTTAAATTGGGCGTCTGACACCACTTCATTGATATTATCCATGGTGAATTGCATTTTATCGATGAGGCGGTGGCCGGAGTCAAAAAGGTCGTCTACGCCGGAATATTTTTTCCCCACCAGGGTCCCGCCGTCAGCCACGGATTTGGCGTTTTTGGAACCGGGCATCACTTCGATATATTTATCGCCCAAGAAACCGGTAGAAACCACACGAAGCCATGCGTCCTCTTCCAGAATCACGCCTTTGGTGATAAAGGCCGTGATCACAACCTGCGTATTTCCAGAGGCGTCGCGCTCGATTTGAACATGCTTCACTTCACCGACGGGCACACCGGCCAAGCGTATTTCCGAACCCCGGTCAATTCCGCTTACGGAATCAAAAATCAAACGCACGGTGTATCCGGGTCTGAAATAAAAATCACCGGCTTTAATCACCATGCCGATAAGGATGGCTAATGCCAACACCACAAAAATGCCTACTTTGAATTCAAACCCTTCTTTTTTCAACGCCTCACCTCCGCAATAGTTTAAACCGCAAGGGACTTAAAAGCCATGTCCGTGATAGGTCCCTTGGACGACCCTGTAATAAACTGCCTGACAATTGGATTTTGTGAATTACGAATCTCGTCCACGGTCCCGATTTGAAGGATTTTGCCTTGATACATCATGGCGATTCTCGAGGCAATTTTGTAAGCGCTGGTCATGTCATGCGTCACAACCACCGATGTCATTTTTAATTTATCATGCATGTTCATAATCAAATCATTGATCGCGTCCGAGGTGATGGGGTCCAAGCCGGTTGTTGGCTCATCGTACAATAAAATTTCAGGACGCATGCAGATGGCGCGAGCCAGAGCGACCCGCTTTTTCATGCCACCGGAAAGCTGAGAAGGGCTTAAATCCTCAATCCCCTTCAACCCCACCAGCTCCAATGCCTCGCTGATTTTATGGCGGATTTCCTCGTTTTTCATATCGGTGTGTTCGATGAGCATGAAGCCGACATTTTCCCCGACCGTCATTGAATCAAAAAGAGCCGAGGCCTGGAAAAGCATCCCAAAACGCATCCGAAGCGCATTCATTTGCTTCACAGAGAGTTTGGAGAGCTCCACTCCGTCCACTATCATCTCTCCCTTATCTCCGCGAACCAGTCCCAGCATGTGACGCAGCAAAACGCTTTTACCGCATCCTGAACGGCCGATAATGACAAGCGTTTCTCCGCGATAAACTTCCAAATCCAGCGCGTTCAAAACCATTTTATCGCGAAAGGATTTCGTCAACTGTTTCGACTGTATCATCACCTGCTTGGAAGAGTGGCCGTTAGTCATATTTAATTCATGAAATAAAAAATAACGGTGAAAAAAGCGTCCCAAGCAATGATAAATATGAAAGACAGCACCACGGTGCGCGTCGTAGCCGCGCCCACGCCTTCCGCGCCGCCCTCCACGCGCATTCCCTCAAAACAAGACACCACGCAAATCACCGTAGCGAAAACCAGCGTCTTAAAAAGACCCGTAAAAATATCTTTGAGCGCCAAAGGCAAAAAGGTCATCTTGATATAAAGGCTGGAAGAAAGGCCGAGCTGATTGGTGGAAACAGCATACCCGCCTAAAATTCCGATAAAATCCGCATAAACCGTTAAAATCGGCAGCATGGTAAAAAGAGCCAAAAAACGCGGCGCCACCAAGTATTT
The DNA here is from genome assembly GCA_023247935.1 of Candidatus Omnitrophota bacterium. GTDB lineage: Bacteria > Omnitrophota > Gorgyraeia > 2-02-FULL-51-18 > 2-02-FULL-51-18 > JAHFFM01. Next base: position 10,900 of record JAHFFM010000019.1, read on the forward strand.
CACGGGCTGAGCGGCGAGCGATTCAAGCGCGTCCAATTGCTCGGTGACTTTCATGCTTCCGAGTTCAGCGGCAATGGAAGCCCCCACCCGGCCTGCCACGACCAATCCGGTAATCACAGGACCGATTTCACGGCAAATAGAAACGGAAACAAGGCTTGGGATATACATTTCCGCGCTCACCCGTCTCATCTGATAAGCGCTTTGAAGCGCGATAACCATGCCGATAAAAAAATTCGTCAGCGTGACAATCGGCAGTGAATCTACGCCGATTTTTACCATCTGCTCCGAGATTTGCCTTCCACGAAAAGGAGGCACCGCTACCGCAAAAAGCGTTTGCATTAAAAGCGAAAAAATCCCGCCCGCAAAATGAACCGCGCTCGTGACTTTTGCGCCGACCTGCTCGATTAAATATTTCATTCCGCTGTTTACCTTTTAAAAACTAAGCTTGCGTTCCACGCCGACAATCTGCTCGTCTTCCCGGACCTTATAATGCACGGAGTCTTTTGATTGAAGCTTGTATTCCACGCCAACCTCCACCTGCTGTTTGTCTTCTGGGTCAGATGATCTTATTCTTGCCTCATCAAAAGGTTCGTTGAATTTCCTAAATTGCAAACTGGCGTGCTTGCCAAGCGAGCGTCCCACCAGAAATTCCGGCAAGTTGCTGTCATTCATCTCTCTTTTAAATTCCCAATCGCCCATCGCCACCTGGCTTTGGTCGGAATCGGAAATCAATTTTTTGTAAGTCCGTGAACTGAACAAATCCCAAAACTCCACAGTCTTTTCCGCGAATTTCATGGCAATCCCGTCATCCATCAGCATCTGGGAATCGTAAATCCGTATCGTGGGATAAACGCCGGACGCATGCAAATTCAAAGCCCGGTAATGCCTTTGTCCGGTTTTCCCTCCATTGATTGTCGCGTGAATTTCTGTTTTCAACGAATCAACCTCGCCCTCGAACAAAGCCTCTAAATCCAAAGTGCCGTCAAAATTTGAAATGCTCCCACGGGACAAAAACGGTGAAAAATTTTTAATGGGGAAATCTTTGGTTTTTAAACTCAGGGAAACTTCGGGTTCCGGCGAAAAATCGATGGCGCCCGTGAGGTCAAGTCCGCCGAGAAAAAAGGAAGAATCGATCAATATCTTGGAGCGCGTAAGCGCGAAATCCATTTTGGATTCCCAGGGCAAAGGCTGCCAATTCACCACCGTGCCTTCCGTGAATAATTGTCCAGCCAACTGATCGTCTTTTTGGAGCATTCCCCATTCCAAATGAGCTTTCATGTGAATTTGAGTGCTGATGTCATTGCCCAAAAGCTCGTAATGACTGATGGGCAACGTTACATCCACGTGGTCATTCTCATAATCCAAATGAATACCCTTCAATTCGTTGCGATCCGCGCCCGTGATCAATTTCAGATTTTTAACATGGAGCACGAAGCGCTGACGCTGAGTCAAAAGAAGGTCGCGCATCCAGCTAAAAAAAGGAAACGCATCTCCTCTCAAACCCACCGGGGGACGCCAATAAAACTCGGGGCTTCGAACCGTGATGACAATCTTGGAGTGAAATTTTTTGGATAAAAAATCAAACAAATCGTAATTAAACTCAAGACGTTCCGCGCGAAAAATTACGCGCAGACCGGCAGGCAAATTGGGATTCTCAAGTCGGACATCATCAAAACGAATGAGGCCTCTTAATTTTCCGCTGATTTTCCCAATTTTTATGTCGAGGTTTGTTTCACGGCTCAAAAGCGATTGAAGGAAATTCGCTCCTTCGCGCACAAGAGCATCCTTCTTTTCTTTGACAAAGAACGTGACCGCCGAAAACAAAATAAAGGCGATCGCAAGTTTCCATAGAAACTTGCGCCTGTTTTTAAACGCATGGATTCGTTTCTTTCGAAAAAATACCAAGATGTTTTACTGACAAAGGTCAGCTCCGAACGCTGGCGTTGCTTCCCTGATGAAACGCCAGATGGTCGTCATCCTTGACGGTCACATAGATGATGTCATTGGCTCTTATTTTTTTAGAGATGAGCTCTTCGGCGATAGGATCTTCCAGGTATTTTTGAAGCGTGCGCTTCAAAGGTCTCGCGCCGTAGGCGGTATCAAAACCCTTGTTGATCAAAAACTCTTTTGCCTTTGGATCGAGTTGGATTTCGATGCCGCGGTCTTCGAGTCTTTTCATAAATTCTTTGATTTCAATATCCACGATATGCTCCAAATCCTCGCGGGACAAGCGTTGGAATACGATGATGTCGTCCACGCGGTTGATGAATTCAGGCTTGAATGTGCGCTTCACTTCTTCAAGCAGCCGGCTTTTCATTTGCTTGTAATCGGTAGCGGCCTCATCGGACTTAAAGCCGATACTGCCCTGTTTGCGCAATTGCTCGGCGCCGATATTGGAAGTCATAATGATCATGGTGTTGCGGAAATCAACTTTACGACCCAAAGAATCCGTCAATCTTCCTTCTTCGAGCGCTTGAAGCAGTAAATTAAACACGTCGGGATGCGCTTTTTCAATTTCGTCCAGCAGAACAATGCAATAAGGTCTGCGGCGAACTCTCTCTGTCAGCTGCCCACCCTCTTCATAACCCACATAACCCGGAGGCGCCCCCACAAGACGGGACACATTGAATTTTTCCATGTATTCAGACATGTCAAACGTGATCAAAGCGTTTTCATCGCCGAATAAAAATTCAGCGAGCGCTCTTGCCAGAAGCGTTTTTCCAACACCGGTGGGTCCGAGAAAAATAAATGACCCTATCGGCCGCTTGGGATCTTTTAATCCCGCGCGTGAACGGCGAACCGCATGCGCGATCGAAGCGATAGCCTCCATCTGCCCCACCACTTTCTTTTTGATTTCTTCTTCCATTCGTAAAAGCCGGGCGCTTTCTTTTTCTTCCAGGCGGGCGATAGGAATACCGGTGGTTTTGGCGATAATTTTAGCAATCTCCTCTTCACCGATTTCAAGCTCAACTTTGGAACGATTGTCCGCCCAATCTTTCTTGGCTTTGTCCAGAGCGCGGCGTAAATCTTTTTCCTGGTCGCGAAGTGCCGCCGCTTTTTCAAAATCCTGTTCTTTAATCGTGTCTTCTTTTTCCCGTTTCAAAAGCTCCATTTTCTTCTCAAGTTCTTTCACCTCGGTTGGAGGCGTATGCGTGGAAAGACGCGCGTGCGCGCCCGCCTCATCCAGCATGTCAATGGCCTTATCCGGTAAAAAACGTCCCGCGATGTAGCGGTCTGAAAATTTAGCGGCCGCTTCCAGCGCGGAATCCAAAATTTTAATCCGGTGATGCGCTTCGTATTTGTCACGCAGCCCCTTTAAAATCAAAATTGTTTCTTCCACGGACGGCGGTTCCACCATGATTGTTTGGAAACGCCTTTCAAGAGCCGAATCCTTTTCAATGTATTTGCGGTATTCATCAAGCGTGGTGGCGCCGATGCATTGGATTTCACCGCGGGCAAGCGCCGGTTTCAAAATATTGGAAGCGTCGATAGCGCCTTCCGCGCCGCCAGCGCCCACCAGCGTATGCAATTCATCCACGAATAAAATAATATTTTCAGTGCGTTTGATTTCATCCATGACGGCTTTAATGCGCTCTTCGAATTGACCTCTGTACTTTGTTCCGGCCACCATCAATGCCAAATCAAGCGTGATCAGGCGTTTATTTCTAAGAATCTCGGGAACATCTCCGGAAATAATTTTTTGCGCGAGTCCTTCCACAATGGCGGATTTACCCACACCCGCTTCTCCGAGAAGCACGGGATTATTTTTCCGGCGACGCGAAAGCGTTTGCATCACGCGCTCAATCTCATCATCGCGACCGATAACCGGATCCAATTTTCCATCTTTGGCGAGCTTGGTAAGGTCACGGCCAAACGCATCTAAAGCAGGTGTTTTAACTTTTCCACCCGTTGTTGTGCCGCCGCTGCTGGCAGGAGTTGAGGAAGATGCGCCAGGCTGGCTAAATTGCACACCCGGAGAACTGGAACCTAAAAGTTTAATAACCTCTTCACGGACTTTTTCCAAATCCAAGCCCATATTCATGAATACCTGGCTGGCCACACCCTCACCTTCACGAATCAGTCCCAGGAGAAGATGTTCGGTGCCGATGTAATTGTGTCCAAGGGTTCGGGCTTCTTCCATGGCCAATTCCATGACTTTTTTGGCTTTGGGAGTAAACGGAAGGTCCCCGGAAACCACGGTAGCGGGCCCGATCTGGACAAGCTTTTCCACTTCCAGGCGGATATTGTTTAAATTCATTCCCAAACTTTGGAGAACAGCTGCAGCTACACCTTCACCTTCGCGGAGAAGACCCAGCAGAATGTGCTCGGTCCCAATGTAATCATGATTGAATCGTTTGGCTTCCTGCTTGGCCAGCAAAATGACTTTTCTTGCGCGCTCAGTAAATTTATTGAACATTTCAATCTCCCCTTAATGATGACCGAAATTATTATAAATGCGTATAAAAATATTATAACACTCTTGTGTCATTGCGAGCGTAGCGAAGCAATCTTTACCGCAAAGATTGCTTCCCGCCACAACGCGTTGGCGGGCAGGCCGCTACGCTCGCAATGACGCTCAACGCCCTTCCAGCCTTCTTCGAATCAAATTGGCCCGTTTCACGTCCCGCTGAACCGAGCTTAAAACCTTTCCTTCAATTTTCTGCAAATGCGCGGGCTGTGTGAGAATAAAAGGTTCGTTCACGGCCCGGCGATCAATATCCGAAATAACGCCCATGTCCACGCCCAAGCGCACCATGGACAAAAGCCCCATCATTTCCTTGGTGTTGATTAAATGGGCGCTTCTCAAAATCCCGTTAGCACGCCAAATTTTATCATAAAGCATTTCGCGGTTTTGTTTCATTAAAGATTTACGTGAATTTTCTTCATGCCCGATCACCTGCCGGATAATGCGCTCCATATTGTCGACAATGTCTTCTTCGGATGCGCCCATGGTGATTTGGTTGGATATTTGAAAAAAATTCCCCTCCGCTTCGGTTCCCTCGCCGTAAAGACCGCGCGCGGTCATGCCTAATTTTGTAATGGCCTGAAGCACGCGGCTGATTTGTTTGGTCATCACCAGAGAAGGTAAATGAAGCATCACGGACGCGCGAAGGCCGGTGCCAGCGTTGGTGGGACAAGCCGTCAAATAGCCCCATTCCTGGTTGTACGCGAATTGAACTTTTTTATGAAGCGAATCATCCAAACGGTTCGCGATGCGCCAGCATTCCTGTAAATTAAAACCGGATTGCATGACCTGAACGCGCAAATGGTCTTCTTCGTTAATCATCACGCTGATCACCTCTTTATCGCCGATCACGACGGCTTTGAATTCGGGCTGCATAATGTGCTCGCGGCTGATCAGGTGACGCTCAAGTAAAAATTGTTTATCCACGTCATCCACTTCCACCATGCGCACATACAGGCCGCTTTTAAGATAATCGTTCGCGGTGAGCGATTCTCTCAAAATTTCCATGGATTCTTTTTCCTGCTTTTTATTCGACCAATGCGAGAAAGGAAAATTTTCGATGTTGCGCGCCAGACGAACGCGCGAACTCATCACGATGTCGGAATTAGGCCCCGTGCCGCGAAGCCATTCGCAGGTTTGTTTGAGAAGATGGTCTAAGTTCATTTTAGCTCCTTGATTTTTTTCTCAAGGAATTTAATTTTGTCACGTAAGGCAGCCGCCACTTCGTATTCTTCGTTTTTAACCGCTCTCTGCAGGTCAAGTTTTGCCTGATCCAACTCCTGGTGTCTTTTATGATTTGTTTTCTGCTCATCAAGAGCCTGGGGATTGGGCGATTTGCCCAAATGCTGATTGGAGCCATGAATGCGCTTAAGGAGCGGCGCCAAACCCGTGCGGAATGTTTTATAGCACTCGCCGCAGCCAAGACGTCCAAGACGCTTAAAATCCTCATAACTTAAACCGCAGCGGGAGCATTTATGCTTAGCAACCGCCGGTGCGCCGATCGCGGAAGGCGGCGCGGGAACTTCTGAATCGGTTAAAGCGGACAAAAGGTCGGCGATTCCGAAATGCTGTTCGGCCTCCGCGCCTTTTTGTTTGGCGCAATTCTCACACAAATTAAGTTTGGTGATGAGATCGTTGACGATTTCGGTTAAGTGTACCGTGGCTTTATTTTTACCGCATTCGTCGCAAAGCATG
>JAHFFM010000152.1 GCA_023247935.1 Candidatus Omnitrophota bacterium
TCCTGAAAAAAGAATAAACCGAATATATGAACAAGTCGGCAATGAAAAGGCCGTTGAACTTGCCACTTTAAAGGCAATTTCCGGGGTCAACACTTATTCCATTGATATAAAGGAGGTAAACCATCTTGTTGAGATAGGGGATTTATTTGTAAAACTTACTTATGGCGGCGATGACAACATCATTCTTCAGCGTATGGGGTCAGAGAAAAAAGTAATTTTAGAAAATTTTGAAAGGTCTAAAGGGTTTAAATATTTAATCCGAAAAAAGAATTCCACTCAAACTTTTGCTGTATCGCGATTTGATCCCGTGGCTCAATCGGCCGAGGATATTTATGTGTCAACCGTCGGATCAAATCTTCTTTCGCTATCACACACTCTCCTTACATTTTCAGACGGCCAATTAATCATAGAGGATTTGCCGCCATCTGCTGGTGATACGGTTGAAACGGCTTTGAACAAATACACAAAAGTTTATAAACTCGAAAAAAAGGACTCAGATGATGGGGTAGAAATTGAAACATTCGATTTTGGCGGTGAAAAAAACCAGGCGTTTCAACAGGATTTAAACCTTTTGTCCGATAGAGAATTTCAAGCCCTCGGACGTTTGCAATACGATTCTGATGACAGAAGCGCCATTACCTGGGAATTATCGGTAGACCTCGACACCGAGGGGCATATTGTTGCCTATGAAAATCGAGAAGGAGAGAAAGTAAAAGTTTCTGACGCGGAACCTATTTATCACGTGACTCTTTCAAAATATGCCGATGCCGGGGATATTCTATTCTTGAGCAACCCATCTGGCAGTGAAATTCCGCAAGCCTTTAAGGATTACTTAGGCGTTCACGACGATAAGCTGGGCGCAAGGATGGCTTTTGATAAAAATTTTGGCAATACAAGGGAATTCAAATTTTTGGTGGCTGCACTGCTTCACCAAGCCGGTTCTCAAAATACCGTGCAGGAAATCATAAAATCAAACGGCCCTCTCAACCCGGAGTCCAATGCGGCAATATTAAGCATGATCTATGCCAAAACGGCCTTTAAAAGTTACGAACAGCTTTTTGAATATATTGTAGAGAACGCCAATAAGATTTCTTCCACATCTTTGGACGCTGTTGTTTCTATTGCCGAAAGTGAAGGAAAAAAAGGATACGGTGATACTAGGAAGAATATTGCGACGTTGCTTGAGCAGGAAATTGAAGCGAAGAAATCAGCGCCTCAAGAAGTTTTGAGTGGTAATAAGCAAAAAGAGCATCCCATATTAGCGCTAGGAGAAGATTTTGTTCAAGAAAGAATCAAAAAATTGGAATCCGAAAGACGCCGAGTCGAAAACGACGAAGCTCCTGAAATTTTGATGTTCGGTGACAAGCATGGAAAAGCCGCTGATTTGGAAAGAATTTTGGCAGTGGCAAAAAAGGCTGCAAAAGACGGCAGACAGATCCATATCATCGGTCACGGTGACGGCTTTGACCGAGGCAGGCAGAACTTAAGGAACTGGCAGATATTCCAAGAGTTGGCGCAGATCGCTAAGGCCAGTCCGAATGTGAGGGTGGATCTCATTTGGGGCAATCATGATGTTTGGCTTGTACAGGCGATACTTTTGGGAGATAAAAATGCGCTTGAAAACTGGTTGCCTCAGGGCGGCCAGGATGTTATGGATGAGCTTGGTTCTGCGAAAGTAAAAGAGTTGGCGCTTTGGATGGTGGCTAATTTCAAACTGTTTCACGTTGATGAAAGAGGGTTTCTACACATTCATGCGGGCATTCGTATTGATGAGAATGGCAATCCTTCCATTACTAAAGAGCGATTGGAATCCTTTCAGAATAGATTAGGAGTCATACAGCAGGAATTTAAAAGAGACTCCCAATTTTTTGAAAAAGCCGAAAAAAAACAAAAAATTGCCGAACTTTTTAAGGAAGCAAGCGACATCTTCTGGATCAGGGAAAATGTTTGGCTGGATCATTTGGTCGAAGGCTCTTCGCAAGAGCAAATCCAAATTGATGAACAAAATAAAGTCAGACTCTTTGGATTCCTTGAAGAGCTCTTTAGAAAGCAAGCTGCTGAAGCCGGTTTAAATTTAAGCGGCGAAGATATAAGAAATCATATCCAGGAAAACTGGGTTGAATTTTTAATGCAGAACGAAGACATCTTTAGGCAGGCGGGCGTAAATTTTGAAATTTTAAATCGTAATATCAGGGTCAACCAAAACAAGCTTGATAATTTTCTGGCTCAGTTGGGAGTCAATGGGATTGTCGTCGGACATATTCATAAAAAAAGATTGATGAATCTCGATAACAGGATCTTTGTTGTTGATGTGGACGAGGGTGATCCAGGACATTTGTTTTTTAACAACAACGGTATTTTGTTTGATGCGATGGCAAGAAGTAAGAAAGATATTGTAGCTACTAAAAGCGCTGTATTGGCTGGCATCGATCAGGAAATTCTAAGACTTAAAGAAGTGATCGGCGAAGAAACTAAGGAAGATGCGACTGTCTTGCGGTCTCATAAGGCTTCGGCAAAGAATGAAGAAATTGCAATAAGAAAACAAGTCCCTGATATAAAAACCGAAGCTTCTATCACAAAAGAGACGATGAGGCGTTTTAAACAGGCGATTGGCATTTCTTGGGGCAATGGTTTATTCGAATTTAAAGCAAGAGAGTCTTCCGCGGTTACCGGAGCATTAAGAATTTGGGACTTGAAAGTCGGAGGCGAGAATATTCACGGAGTGGTTATAAGAAATGTCCAAGGGCAAGCCGCTTTGGGCGATAGTCTTTTGATCCCAGAAGGTGGTGTTCTCAAAATAGGACGAGACATTCGACGACGTTCCTATTCATTTGTAGTTGGAAACAAAACTTACGATATCGGGATTTATCAAGATAAAGGCGTCCTCCTGCAAAGAGAAACTCCTATCGATGAAGCCGATTTTAAACTTAGCCGGACACTTGTGAACAGCAAGGAAACGGTTTCAATAACTTCCGAACCGGGAGCCACATCTCCGACAGCCATTAACACTTTCTTGGCCGTTGCAAGCGTTGAAGAAGCTCTTCAGGTATTGGCGGAGATAATCAAAGATAGAACAACGCTTGAAATTGAAAATCTTTCTTCGGATTCTTCCAAAACAGCATTATCTCCGGTTACCTTGCAAAAGGGACAAACCATTGAAATTGGCTCAAACAGTCCTTCGGGAATTAACGAAGTTCCAATAAATCTTGACCAGTCTATTACTATTCAAATTGGAGGCGCGAGTTCGCTTCTTCGTAAAAGCAGCATTGAAGGAAAACTGGCGTTGGAAACAAATGGAAGGAAGTACCTTATTGAACCTGGAAATAATGAGTTGGGCGGAGAAATAAACATAAACTTTACTGCATTTAATCGCGAAGAAAATCCGGTGGTAACGATCCGAAATACGGGATTATCCGTGGTTAAAATTTTAGGCGCGAGATTTTCAGAAAGCACTGCAAGAGCTGCCACATTAAACGAGATTTATGATGCCAGGCCTGACTCAGCGCGGCTGGTCTCTACGGAAAAATTGGCCTCCAATGATTTTGAAGCTCTCGGAATCTTAGTGGCTTCAAAGAAACTTGAAGATAAGAAAGCGGGAGCTAATAATTATGCCCTGGGGTTCCAGAATGGCTCCGCAATCATTGCCCAGGATAGTCCGGATACCATAATCTTCAAGGAGGAATCGGGCAGGGAAATAGGGCGTGTTACGCTCACCCAAGACCAGCTCGAAGAAGGGGAGAGGAATTACAGGGCCCTTAAAGGACAGGCTCTGGACAAGGTTATTTCAACTTCAAGAACCGTCGAAGACTTCATCGTCTCCGCCGCGTATCGGGACTATGTAGCGCAGAATAAAATGACTCGAAAACTCCTTGCCTCGGTTGTTAATAGCCTAACAGAGAGCAAGACCGTTGTTCTTTATGTCAGCATCAAAGATCAGGATGTGGAACTCCTGGCAAAAGAAAAAGAAAACTTCAAATCGGAAGTAGCGGGCCTAAACACCTCTTCCAGAGACCATAAACTCGATGTCCGTATCCGGTTTATGGATGAAAATGGAGCGGAGGTTTCAGGATTTCAATCGGATGATATCTCGGACCTTAAGCAGGGCGCAAGGTTTGCCCAGTCGGTGATAGGTGTCTTAAGCAACCCTTCTATCCAATACGCCATCTCTTTAAACGGTGGCTATGTGGCAACCGAAGGCGCAAGGACAAGCGAATCGACCTGGGGAGCTGCGTCTTATCCTGCCACATTCCGCCTGGCTGTTATATCTCAGATTTCAGAAATTTCCGATGCGACAGACAACATATACCTAAGAGTCCTCAAAACATTGATGGGTTTGCCATCCGTCAGCCGCAGGCAGGCGGAACTGGTTCAAAAAACTCCTTTGGATGCCACAGTGGAAACCTACCAGAAAGAAGGCCTTGTCGTCCGGCTTCTTGCCACGCTCCGCGAACAATTCTACCAAGCTTACGTTACGATGGTCAGCACGGGTGGTTCTGCTTGATTTGGGGTGTTGGTTTGTTACAATAGGGTTGAAAATATGAGACGTAAAACTTTAATTATTCGCGTACTTCTTTTGCTGGTCATCGGCCTCAATCTGATATTTGGCATGGCCGCTCTGGCTTGTGATGACGACAGTTCTCTGCCTGACGGGTTTTGTTTTGACCATGAAGGAATTTTACCTGAACAGGTATTTGTCCTTTTTCCATTACAGCTGCAGCAAACCGCGTGGTACGAAGTTTCCAGGGAATCTTCGCTGCCGCAATCGCTTATTCCTGATTTAGAAAGACACGAAAAATCCCCGCCCATCTTTCTGGTTCCTTCAATCAGATAGTTTCTATTCCATTCATTTCTATTTTTTAGTTCATACAAGGAGTTTAAGATGAAAAGATTTTTTTCCGTATTTTTTATGGCTTTGTTTGTTATGACTTTCACACTTGGC
>JAHFFM010000153.1 GCA_023247935.1 Candidatus Omnitrophota bacterium
AAGATTGCTTCGCTGCGCTCGCAATGACACTGAAAACCAGGCTCGCAATGACACTGGAATAACGCTCGCAAGGACATTATAAATACGGGTCATCTTTCAGAAGATGATTTTGAATATAATCCGACGCCCCCTCAAAAATAGTTTGGAAACGCACGGGACAGCCTGTTTTTTTGAATTTGGTCATGTCCGCCTCAGTGAAATATTGATACTGATTTTTTAGATTTTCCGGCATGGAGACGTATTCGATGTTTGCGGATTTTCCGCAGGCTTTAAAGACGGCCTCCGCCAATTCATTCCAGCTTTCTGCGCGCCCCTGACCAAGATTAAAAATTCCTGTTTTATCGCGGTGGTCGTAAAACCAAAGCATGACGTCGACGACGTCTTTCACGTATACAAAATCCCTTTTTTGCCCGCCGTCCTCGTATTCTTTTTTGTAAGATTTGAATAATTTGATTTTCCCCGTGTTCCGAGCCTGCTCAAAACCCTTATGAACCATGCTTCTCATATGATCTTTATGGTATTCGTTGGGGCCGTACACGTTAAAAAAGCGGAAGCCGACGATGATTTTTTCGAGTTTATTTTGCAAGGCCCAAATATCAAAATCTAATTTTGATTGGCCGTAGAGATTCAAGGGTTTGAGTTTAGGAGTAAGCTTGTCATCGTCAGAAAAACCAGATTCTCCGCCGCCGTAAGTCGCCGCGCTCGAAGCGTAGGAGAGATAAACATTATTTTTCACGCAATGCTTGGCGATGCGCTGGGTGTATTCAAGATTATTTTTGTTAAGAAAGTTTTTATCCGTTTCCGTGGTGTCTGAACAGGCGCCCATGTGAAAAATGGCCTGAACGGATTTTCCGAATTTACCGGATTCAAGCGTCTCCAGAAAATCCCCGGAATCGAGGTAGTCTTTAAAAGAGTGTTTTTTGAGGTTGTTCCATTTGGGCGTTTTCTCGGCGTTCTGATCCACGGCTAAAATGTCGTTTAATCCTACGGAATTTAATTTCCATAGAAGGGCACTTCCAATAAATCCCGCCGCGCCTGTGATGATAAGCATGGATTAACTTAAAATTAGATACTTACAAATTTAAGCATTTTTTACTACCATTATAATGATAAACAACATTAACATAACCTATTAGTATATAACATATTACAGTATAATTTTAAAAGTATTTAATATTGACGATACAAAGTTCATAGCATATACTTTATGTATTCAAGAATAAAGGTCCATTCATGCTCCAAAAACAAAAATACATTTTAAAGTTCGTTGCCGCGATTCTTTGCGTAACTTTTTCTGCGAGTGAATTGTCAGCCGCTCCCGTTTCACCGGCCGCCCCTATTTCACTTCCTTCGGAAAAACTGCTCCAAAATCCAAATTTTTTTGAAGCCCCAAACGATTATTCCAATCTTACGGAAGTTCACCCGGGAACGAAAGGCGTGTTCATTATACACGTGCAGGACGCGCATTCCAATTTTTCAGGCCAGGAAAATCTCGCAAATACCCTGGATAGCCTCATGGGCCGTTACGGCGTTTCCCTGGTGCTTTCTGAGGGAGGCTATGGCGATTGTTCTTTGACTCCCGTCAAATCCGTGGCGACGCCAGAGGTATGGAAAAGAGTGGCGAAGAGTTTTTTGAGGGAAGGAAAAATTCAGGGCGAAGAATATCTGAATCTTGTTTCCGACCGCCCTATGAAAATCATGGGAATAGAGGATCCGAAACTTTATGAGGAAAGTCTTGAAAATTATCGTGTCCTGGCTGAAAAACGCGAGACGCTGCTGGCGAATATCAGCCTTTACAAACGGGCCATTGAAAAGCTCAAAGCCAAGTTTTATCCCAAGGAATTGCTGGCCCATGAAAAATTAAAAGAAAGCGGGGGGATTGAAAAATCGTTCAGAAGTTTTTTGGAGCTGTCCACCCGTTTTAATTTTGACCTAAGACCTTACCCGGAACTTTCAAAACTCTCCGCTATTTTTGAAAAAGAATCCAAAATTAATTTTGAGTTCGCGAACCTGGAGCAGGCCGCGCTCTTTGAGGAGCTGCGCCAAAAAGGGGTGGGTGAGGGCGTCGAAGCCATGCTCCGGAAGATGAACCAAATTAAAGACAGAAAAGTAGCTTTATTTACTTACTTTCAAAATACTTTGAATATCGCCAAAGAAAAAGGAATAGACATACAGAAATATGAAAACCTTCTGGCTTACGCGGATTATCTAAAAAGTTTCGCGGAAATCGATTTTGATAAAATTTTATCCGAATATGACAGAGCAGAAGACCAGTTGTACAAGGCGGTCATTGCGAGCGCCCCCCGCGTCATTGCGAGCGCAGCGAAGCAATCTATCCCCACACCCATCCCAGAGATTGCTTCGGCTTCGCCTCGCAATGACACAAAGCATAGCAATGACACAAAGCATAGCAATGACACAAGCGACGCCCTTCTCCTCCGTTCCGTGGACCGCTTTGTCGGCCTCCTGACTTCCGCGCACGAAATCAAAATGACCGCCGACCAGTACGCGTTGTTTAAATACAATGCCCCGGATTTTGGGGTGGAATCCATGGAGGCTTTTTTAAACCGCAAACTCGCGGAGCAGGGCTATTTTGAGGACATGATTCCGGCTAAGAACGTTCTGAACGAAGGACGCAAAGCCCTGGACGCGTTTTACGATTCCGTGGCCCGGCGCGATTTGGCGTTCGTCAAAAACACAGAGGAACTCCTTGCCAAGGAAAATCAGAAAGTTGCTTTCCTTATATCAGGCGGTTACCACACGCCGCACTTGAAAGAGCTGTTTCGGGAAAAGGGGTTTGGTTACGCGGTGCTGACACCGGTTGTCAAAACTGAAACCAACCAGGAAAAATACGAGTCCCTGCTTTTGGCCGGAAAAAAAGGCCCCGCGCAAAAAATCACATTGGAAAATGGCCAAACCTCTCGAAAGGAAAACGATGGACTCGCGCTGGACCCGGACCTTGCGAAGCTCGTAAAGAAAAAAGACAGCACGCTGCGCGTGATGTTGTTGATGGCTGCTTTTTTGAATACTGAATCAGGTGTGGGCCCCAAGGATCCAATTGCCGCCGCCCGGCTTCCCGAGCTTGTTCATGAGGCCAACGGCCAAGTGAATGGCGTTGCAGGCGTGCAAGCCGTGATTGCGGGCAAGCCATTCAACCCGAGCTTACAATCCTCGCCCTCACGCGGTTTCGGCGCGCGGATGGCAACTGCGGAGTTGCGTGTCAAGAAACGGCTGTTTTTACCAATTCTTCTTTTAGTCATAGTATTTGTTATTTCCCTAAACACAGGAGGTTTGTTCAAATTCGCTTCTAAAGGTCGAACGCTCATAGCCATCGGCAATGACTGGAGGGTAGAGATCAAGCCGGTTACAGAAGGGCTTGTTAGGGATATGAACAGCGGCAAAGTTATTTTTTTAAGCGCTTCCAACCCTTTCACCGAAAAAAAAGGTGTTAAAGTTCCCATGGGTTTGCTTGTTTTGGATGATAAGGTTTTTTCTCCGCTGAATCACAATCCCTATGACTCGCCCATCCAGCGGACTGTGATAGCCGAGGGCAAGAATGGCAGATTTGATCTTTATAGCATATCGAACATTTCAAAAAGCCAGGGCCTCGCCGAATACAGATCCATGCAGAATCTTTTAACCAATCTGGGTCTTTCCGGAGTCAACTCGAAAAACGGCGATTCCGGGCAATATGTTTCCAATGGAAAATATCAATTTATGTCGCAAATAGGCGTCGCCTATCCGATTCGTAATAAAGCAGTTGATCACGATACTTTCTGGAAATGGCATAAAGGAATTTTTCACGGAAATGTCGTGATTTTAGGTCTTGATGGGGACAAAGAAGGCCGGATTACATTTCAGGCGAATATACCTGGCCAAATTTTTGGATATGGCATGGGAACAGAGGAGTTGGAGAGACAAATCAATAAAATAATCGGGCAATTTCCAGATACGCAACAGATTGTTTTTCCGGATGGAGGGAATACCGGCTTCGAATATCCATGGAAGCAACCGCCACCGTATGCCTTAGTGGCTACACGACCATTCAATGGCGCGCGGATGTCGGAGGATTTTTCGCGCAGAAGGTTTTTCCAGCAATTTTTCCAGAGTCCGAAAGCGGCGGGTCTGCCGGAAATAAATAATCTGACGGAAGATCAGACGCACGTATTGAGAGAGGCCTTGCGCATATACGGCGTCACAGAAGATGCAGCCAAGGAGATTTTAGCAGACACCGATACAAATGGTTTCCATATTTTTGAAAATCAAAAATATCA
This sequence comes from Candidatus Omnitrophota bacterium, assembly GCA_023247935.1. Lineage (GTDB taxonomy): Bacteria > Omnitrophota > Gorgyraeia > 2-02-FULL-51-18 > 2-02-FULL-51-18 > JAHFFM01. Next base: position 4,275 of record JAHFFM010000153.1, read on the forward strand.
GAATTATACAGGATATTTTTTAATGGCAGCCTTTAGTTCGTTTATCGTGGCATTATTAAAATCTAATAAGACTTTTAAAAGAAGGGCTATTTTTGCGGCCATTCTATTTTCGTTATTAGGCTTGTCGATGATTCCTCTTGGCCATATCTACCCCGATTATAGCGGATTTACTATTTTTATAAACGGGCGCGCTAAGGTTCGTTTTCAGAACAAATTCAGGGGTGAGCCAGTGGACAGCGCATTTTTAATCACGGCTTTTCATGAAATGGCTCATGCATCTAAGCAGCCGCTTGAAACCTTGCTTGCCGGGGCTATGGGATTTGTGGCTTTGAGAATATTTTTGGACCGCCAAACTGGAACTTATCAATTTCTCGGCGAAAATATCCGGGAAAGCACGGTCGATTATTATTTCCCTAATAAAGGTATCAGAGATTGGGATGATTTGGATGCGATTGGGTTTGATTTGGCCGGCGAGGTTCGCAAGCAAAGATACCCTCTTTCTAAAGTTGAGGCGGTGCTTCGGAAACTGTCTCTGGAGCTTGTAGGCGAAGAATTTAAGAAAGAAACATACGAACATTATTTTGAGCCCATGCGGACACCGTCAAATCCTGATACGTCCATACTTGAATCTAAAATACGCGCCACGGCTGAAAATTTAA
>JAHFFM010000154.1 GCA_023247935.1 Candidatus Omnitrophota bacterium
CTTTTAAAATTTTCCCGACGCATCGTTTGATCCGAATTTCCAAAGGTATCGATTCTTTGCAAGCACTCTCCAAGATCAGCGACCTCCGTCCAGCCAAAGATTTAAAGGCGGTTCTTGCGGAATTGGCGGATTGCCGCGAAGACGCCAAAGATAAAGATTATCAATTTGGGTTTTATTCGCTTAAAACAGGCTTTAAGCTTCTCAATCTCCATAAAAAAACCATCGGGACCCCGAAAAATCCTGTCGAGCGCTTAGATGTGTCCGTGTTGCATCGGCGCATTATCGAGCCTTGCTTTGGGATTAAGGCTATTGAGAAATCAGATGCCATTGATTTTACCCGTGACGCTCAAGAGGCCTGCCGGAAAGTGGACGAAGGAAAATTTGACGCGGCCTTATTTTTGCGTCCAACCTCTTTAAATGAAATGCTCTTGGTTTCCAAAAAAGGTTTAAAAATGCCCCAAAAGTCGACGTATTTTTACCCTAAGCTTTTGACAGGGCTGGTATTTTACGAGGTGGAATAAAGCCCGACAATGATTAAGCCAAAGTCCTTAAAATCACTCTCCATTTTTTTTCCTTGTTACAATGAGTCCGAGAATCTTGATTCCATGATCGGACAATCCGTGCAAATCGGCGAAGATTACGGGATTGATTACGAGGTCGTGGTGGTGGATGACGGCAGCCGCGACAACTCCGCCCAAAAGGTGAAAGCCTGGTCCAATAAAAACCCTCGAGTGCGTTTGGTTCAGCATGAAAAAAACAGGGGATATGGCGCCGCGCTAAGAACGGGCTTTGAAAATGTCCGTAAAGAACTGGTTTTCCTGACGGACGGGGACAATCAATTTCATTTGGATGAAATTGATAAGCTTTTTTCTAAAATTGACAGCTGTGACGCGGTTGTGGGATTCCGGTTGTCGAGGCAGGACATGCCGCATCGCCGGTTAAACGGTTTTCTATGGACTCAGCTCAATAAGCTTTTATTCGGCTTAAAGGTACGTGACGTGGATTGCGCTTTTAAGCTTTTTCGCCGCCGCTGTCTGGAAGGCTTAACATTAGAGTCCGATCAACTTTTAATTCACGCCGAAATCCTGGCAAGGTTGCGGAAAAAGGGCTTTTCGATTGAAGAGATAGGGGTTTCGCATTACCCGAGAACGGCCGGAAAGGCGACGGCCACGAAACCAAGCGCTATTTTTAAGACATTTGGCGAATTGTTCAGGCTTTATTGGAAAATTAAGTAAAATTGTCATCCCCGCGAAAGCGGGGATCGGGTTGGTCCCCGCTTTCGGGGGGATGACATCATTTCTTGCGTTGTCTTGAACGGACGGTTAAAATAAATGGTTATGGTATCAGCATTTAGTGATAAGACCAGGGTTAGCGCCATACGCGCGGTCAAGCGCCGGGAAATGCCCGAAGGCCTTTGGACCAAGTGTGTGGAATGCGGCGAGATTATCTATAACAAAACCTTAGAGGAAGATTATAAGGTTTGTCCTAAATGTGACTATCACTTCACGTTATCCGCTCCTGAGCGCGTGGCGCAATTGATTGATGAAGGCACGTTCAGCGAGATGGACAAAGACCTTAAGTCCGCAGATCCTCTTAATTTCAAAGGACCCAAGTCTTATTCTTCTAAATTAAAAGAAGACCAGCTGGCAACCGGCTTAACCGACGCGGTGATTACCGGCGAGGGTTTGATGAATCAACGGCCTGTGGCTATAGGGGTGACGGATTCCCGGTTTATCATGGGTTCGATGGGTTCGGTGGTGGGGGAGCGTTTAACCCGGGTTATTGAGTACGCCACGAAGAAAAAAATGCCGATTGTGATTGTTTCGGGTTCAGGTGGCGGCGCCCGCATGTATGAAGGGATGTTTTCTTTAATGCAAATGGCCAAGACTTCGCAGGCTTTAGCCAAGCATCATGAGGCCAGGCAGCTTTTTGTTTCTATTTTGACTAATCCGACCATGGCAGGTATTATGGCCAGCTTCGCGTCGCTCGGGGATTTGATTTTAGCGGAGCCAAAAGCTTTGATTGGATTTACCGGACCTCGTGTGATCGAGCAAACCATCCGTCAGAAATTGCCTGATGGTTTTCAAACGTCTGAATTTTTGCTGGAGCATGGAATGATTGATAATATTGTGCATCGTCGCCAGATGAAGACCATGCTGTCCCAATTACTTGATTTTTTTCAACCCACCTGATTTTTAAGGAATTATCATGGCTCAAGTCAGTCTCACAAACGTAAATAAAATTTATCCCGGCGGCGTTCAAGCCGTGTTTAATGTGAGTCTTGCGATTGAACCCAGGGAATTTATCGTGCTTGTCGGACCTTCAGGTTGCGGCAAAACCACGATTTTACGCATGATCGCGGGGCTGGAAGATATTTCGAGCGGCAAAGTCCAGATTGGGCAAAGAATTGTCAATGACATTCCCCCGAAAGACCGCGATATTGCCATGGTTTTTCAAAATTATGCGCTTTACCCGCATATGACCGTGTTCCAGAACATGGCGTTTGCGCTCAAGCTTCGCAAGTATCCAAAAGAGGAAATCACTTCTCGCGTGAATGAGGCCGCCGAAATCCTGGGCATCAAGCATTTACTTGAAAGAAAACCCAAAGAACTTTCGGGTGGTCAACGTCAGCGCGTGGCCGTTGGACGCGCCATTGTGAGAAAGCCTCTTGTCTTCTTGTTCGACGAACCTCTTTCAAATCTTGACGCCAAACTGCGCGTACAAATGAGAACGGAAATTAAAAAATTGCATTTACGCCTGCAGGCCACCATTGTTTACGTGACCCATGACCAAACCGAAGCCATGACCATGGGCGACCGCATTGTGGTGCTCAAAGATGGTTTGATCCAGCAGGTGGCGGACCCTATTTCGCTATATGATCATCCTATAAATAAATTTGTGGCCAGCTTCATCGGCAGCCCGCCCATGAATTTTTTAGACGGCCATGTGATTCGCATGAATAACAAGCTTTATTTCCAGAACGGGCCGTTCAAGGTAGGAATTCCAGAAAAAATATCCAGCAAACTCTCACCTTACGAATCCAAAGAAATTGTGATGGGAATCCGCGCGGAAGATATTTATGACAAACTTTTTGCCACCGAAGCTTCATCGGATAATACGGTGCGCGCGATTTGTGAAGTGGTGGAGCCGCTGGGAGCGGAAGCATACCTTTATCTGCGTTCGGGTCAAAACACGTTTGTCGCCAGAGTTTCCGGTCATGTGAGCCCGGTTGTCAATCAGGATTTGGATCTTGTTATTGACATGGGCAAGGCGCATTTCTTCGACAAGACTACGGAAGAGTCTATCGTCTAATTGCTGTGCCGGCGGGGAGGTTTGTCTGCCGTTTCGTTCTGTCATTCCAGTGTTGGCTTTTCTTGCTTGGGTATTTTGTGTATTCCATTATTTTTTGCCTATTAAATTAGGCCTTTCGCTCGCGGATCAGCTTTTTTCTTCGTTTCTTTTTGTTTCTTATCTGATACTTATTCTTTCCTGGGAGTTTTCAGGGCCTATTTTAGCTGCCGCTCTAACCGGATTGTCCGCGCTCATCGTTTTTTATTTGGCACTCGCCACAAAAGAGCCCTGGCTTTTGATTCAAGGGTTGGTTTACGCCTTGCTTTATCTGGGCATCGCTTCGTTTCTGTTTGAAATTCAAAAAAAAGTAAATGACAAGCGTCTTTTGAAAGAGAAGCTTGAGGAAGAAACGCTCCTGGTTCGGGATGATTTCATAAAAAACCAGGATTTGGAAAAAGCCTATCAAAAACGGATTGACCGTTTTTTGGATTTGCATCAATTCGCAGAAACGCTCAAAGGGATTCCGACCTTATCCGAAGCTGCCAATCGCGTGGTGGATGAAGCGCATAGTCTTGTGCCCTACGCCGAAGAATGCGTGCTTTATTTGGTTAACAATTACAACCAAAAACTTGAGATTTTAGCTTCAAACCGAGCACTGACGCTGCAGCCGTCGGACCCGGACGGAAGTCCGTTTGACCAATGGGTGATGAAGCGCTCAAGGCCTTTGATTATCGAAGATTCCATGAATGATTTTCGTTTTTCGACATTCCGCCGCGATCCTACGTTGAAACTCCGGTCGGTTTGCGCTTGTCCTTTGATGACGGAAAATAAAGTGCTCGGCGTTCTCCGTGTTTCATCCCGGGCGCCGCTGGTTTTTTCTTCGGATGACCTTCATTCTCTGGATATTATTTCAGGTCTTGGTGCGGTGACGCTTCGCAACCGGCTTTTGTATGACCGCATGGAAGAATTGGCGATTCGTGATTCGCTCACAGGCCTTTATCTGAACCGTTATTTTCAAGAGCGTCTTCAGGAGGAATTGGCGCGCTCGGGGCTTTCCGCCGGAGGTGGAAAGGCAACGGTTTTTTCCGTGGCATTGCTGGACGTGGACCATTTTAAAAATTATAACGATGAATTCGGGCATCTTGCGGGCGATCACGTTCTCAAAGCAATTGCGAAGGTGATGACGCGTTTTTTGGAGCCCGCGGATATCGGCGCGCGTTACGGGGGAGAGGAATTCGCTTTGCTTTTGCCGGGTAAAGACAAACAATCCGCGACTAACACTTCCGAGCTGATCCGCAAAGAAATTCAAGGAACGAAGCTTGTCATTCGCCGCGCGGAAAGAACGGTGACCGCCTCCATTGGCGTGGCCACTTATCCGGATGACGGTCAAAGCGTGGAAGAGCTTTTAAGGTTTGCGGATAAGTGTTTGTACCAGGCAAAGAATCAGGGAAGGAATCGCGTATGTGGAAATACCTGATTCTTAACTTTCTCTGGTTTTTGATCGTTTTCTTTGTCCATTTTTTTGGTTCCCGGAAAGACCAATTTGCGGTTTTATTTTCTATTCTTTTTATGGCGGTTTTTATCGCGGTGAAGGGTTTGATGGATCCTGTGGCGTGGTTTTATTATGCGTCTTTTTCTCT
>JAHFFM010000155.1 GCA_023247935.1 Candidatus Omnitrophota bacterium
TAGCGGTTGTTACTTTTCCGGATAAGCCCAGTGGCCGGAAACTTGAACTGAAACCTTCGGCGGTGAAACGTTGGGCCTTAGACCATTCCATCCCGGCCATTGAAATGGTTCCTTATGCTGAATCCGAATGCTTCACCAAGCTCAAAATGCTTTCCGCAGACCTTTTTGTGGTGATTTCCTTTGGAAAAATATTGAAGAAAGAATACCTGGGCCTTCCTAAGCTGGGTCCTTTGAATGTTCACGCCTCTTTGCTTCCCAAATACCGAGGCGCCTCTCCTATGCAGCAGGCTATTTTAAATGGCGAGCCGGAAACGGGTGTGAGTGTGATGCGCATGGTAGAGGCGATGGACGCGGGCGATGTGCTGCTTTCTAAAAAAACGAATCTCGATAAAAATGAAACCATTGTCACGCTTGAGCCTAAACTACAGGTCCTGGCCGCGGCCGCTCTTATGGAATCACTGTCTTTAATTGAAGCCCAAACCGGGAAGGTCTCTTGGCAGCCGCAAAATTCCCAAGAAGCCAGCTATTGCGCCAAAATTAAAAAAGAGGATGGCCGCTTGATTTGGACGCATGGCGCCAGCTGGCTTGACCGCGAGATCCGCGCTTTTTTGTCCTGGCCCGGCTCATTTGCTTTTTTTAACGAAAAACGCATTGTGGTCAAAAAAGCGGCCGTCCGCGAAGGGCATGCTTGCTCAAAACCCGGGAAAATCGCGGCCATTTCACCGGAAGGAATTCTGGTGGAAACCTCGCAAGGGCTGCTTTTATTGGAAGAATTGCAGCTGGAAGGGCGGAATAGCCTGAAGGCAGCCGCTTTCCTGAACGGTTTCACGCTAAAAACAGGCGATATTCTTGAATAATCCGGTACAAATGTTTATAATCACACTTCTATGTATTTACATTCTGTCGCGCCAAAAGAGCTCATTCAGGCCGACTACGATCTTTTAAGATCTTACGAGCATTTAGACACCACTCCTGAAATAGAAGACCTCCTGTTTCTGCAGTCTTTGGAGGGGCGCGCCCACAATGGCGCTGGCTCTTTTGAAAACAGGACATTTGTGAATACCGGCATCGATGACGTGGTGCTGGCGCTTGGATTTAACCCTGATGAAATCAAGGCTCGACGCCAAAAAATAATCGACGATATCTCCCAATTTGCTTTGGACACCATCAATGGGGAGAAATGCGAAAGGCTTTTGGACGAAAACGGGGAGCCTATCCTTGGAATCAAGCTTTTTAGAGACCGAAAGGTCAATGCAAGGGATGTTTTGCGGGGACTTTATTTAGGCGGTTTGCGGGACAATCCGGATATCCGCAAAGAAGCGGAAAAGAAATACCAGATGAAAATCGGGGGCGGCCGCTGTTACGTGATTGATATTAAAACCATGATTTCCATGAATTTGGACGGGGAAAAGCTGGCGGACCAAGCCCACGAAAACGACTTGGATGAATACATGCGCCGCGGGTTGATTGTGAGTACGGAAGGCGCCGTGGACCGGAAAACTCAAAAATATTTTTATATCCGCCATCGCCTCGGACCCGGTCAGTCGGATGACGCCGCTTTTATCATGGCCGGGATTCTTTATAACCCGGATGTCGCTCTTGGCGTTTTCCTGGCGGATGCCATTGATACGCTTGAGAAGTACGCGCCTATTTTTAAAGACCAGGATGGAAATCTTTCCTTTCAAATCGCGCGCGGATTCAATTCGCTGCAGATTTCCATGGAGGATGTTTACGAATTAGTGTCTTTGGCGTCAATTCCTGAGGCGGAAGAGCATATGATTCCGGATAGTTCGCTGAGATATTTGATGTCGCTGGACGCCAAGCACCAAATCTGCGCGTTTCGCAACCATTTGGACTTTATCGAAGGAAAGCCTATCGTGCCTTTGCCGATCAGTTATAAGCGGATTCTTTCCAATCAATTTTACGAATACATCAATCGACGCCTGCTGAATGTCCGCAATCTCGAAAAATTCGCGATTCCGAACCTGACTTTGAAAGAGCTGGATAAATCCGTGCTGGATTTCGCCCAAAAAGATTTTGCCGTTATCGGGAAAGATTCCACGATCGCGGACGCGATTCGCAAATTTAAAGAATCAAAATGCGAGATTTTAGTGATTCAGGATAAAAATCATAAAATCGTCGGCACGGTCAGGCCTTCGGACCTCTCTCTGTATATGCCGCCAGGAAAAAACGGTGTCTGAGCTTCGCCGCGACCCTACGCTTGGGTATTGGACCATTATGGCTTCTGAAAGAGGCTGGCGTCCCGCGGAATACACTTCCAAAAAAATAGCCGAAGAGCAGCGCGAATGCCCTTTTTGTGAGGGCAAAGAATCTATGACTACTTCCGAAATTTTTGCGATCCGGAAGCCCGGATCTCAGCCCAACGCGCCCGGCTGGGAAGTCCGGTCCATCATGAGTAAAATTCCGATTTTGAAGGACGTGACCGGAGGCGATTGGCAGGAATCGATGGGGCATGGCGTTTATGATGTCCGTGAAGGCATTGGAAGACATGAAGTGGTGGTGGAAACGCCTCAACATCATCAGGATTTAGATAATTTTTCATTGGAGCACATCCAAAAAGTCATCAAAGCGTATGCGGAAAGAATTCGTGCCGCAGAAAAAAACTCCACTTTTGAGTACGCTCTTCTTTTTAAAAATCATGGCTTGGTTTCGGGTGCAGCCCGTGACGTGATCCGCCACTCCCGTTCACAGCTCATTGCGTTGCCCATCATCCCCAAAAGAATCCGTGAACAGCTGGCAATGACGAAAAATTATTATGAACGCCGCGAGCGCTGCTTATTCTGCGACATTCTTCGGAAAGAAAGCACTGAAGGTTCACGCATCGTGGTTCAAAATGATTCTTTTTTTGCTTATTGCCCCTTTGCGTCCAGATCGCCTTTTGAGATTTCTATTTTCCCGAAAAAACACACCGCAGATTTTACCGCCATGGAAGAATTGTTGTATCCGGATCTGGCCTGGATACTCAAGCAATGCCTGGTTCGTTTGCGTAATTTACTGGATGACCCGCCTTATAACTTGATTTTAAACACAGCCCCTTTTCGCCATAAGAAACAGAAAACGTATTGGAAGACCATTGAGCAGGACTATCATTGGTCCTGGCAAATTACACCGCGCCTCACCATGAACGCGGGTTTTGAGTGGGGGACGGGTATCCACATTAATCCCACGCCACCCGAAGAAGCGGCGGCTCTTTTGCGCGAAGCGTCGGGAGACGAATAACCATGCCTCAATTTCGAAAAGACCCGGTGACAAGTCGTTGGGTGATTATCGGCGATAGTCCGGATGTGGTTTTTGGGCATGAACCTAATCATAAATCGAGCAAAACATGCCCCTTTTGTCCGGGTCATGAAAACATGACGCCTCCGTCAATTCTTGTTCATCCCAAAAAAGGAGCATCGTCTCCCGCGGATTGGCAGACCCGCGTGATTCCTAATAAATTTCCAGCCTTGAAAATCGAGGATACACCCGAAAAAACCTCGGATGGGTTTTATGACCGAGTGGGTGGGTTTGGCGCTCATGAAGTGATTATTGAAAACCCGGACCATTACAAAGAAATTCCGGACCTTAGCGAAGAGGAAGTGGAAGTTGTTCTAAAAGTTTATCGCGAAAGATGCCTGGATCTGCGGAAAGACCCGCGGCTGAAGTACATTTTAATTTTTAAAAATTATGGACCCGACGCGGGAGCCAGCATGGAACACCCGCATTCCCAGCTTATCGCGCTGCCTATAGTGCCGTCACGTGTCCAGGGTGAAATGAAAGGCGCTGAAAAGCATACGGAATACACGGAACGCTGCTTGTTTTGCGATATGGTGCACCAGGAGGCCGCGGAAAAGAAATTGACAGTGTGTTCCAATGATAAATTCATGGCGTTTACGCCGTTTGCGGCGAGATTTCCTTTTGAGACATGGGTATTGCCGAAGAATCACGAGGCCTCTTTTGACACGATTTCTGACGCGTTATTAAGGCCGCTGGCCGAGATTCTCAAAGCGGTTCTTGGAAAAATCAAAAACTCCTTAAAAGATCCTTCGTATAATTTTATGATTCATACAGTTCCTCTGGATATTAAAACATCCACCAGTTTTCATTGGCACATTGAAATTATCCCCCATTTGACCAGAGTGGCGGGATTTGAGTTGGGGACGGGGTTTTATTACAACCCCATTCCGCCGGAATTGGCTGCCAAAAACCTACGGGAGTTAACATGATAAAAATTCTTTTGCGCGGATTAATCAGCGCCTCTTTTTTGGCTCTTTTGTGGTACATGGTGCGCGACGATATTCCTTTGATCCAGCAAACGTTAAAAACGGCGAATCATGGGATGATAGCGGCTGGCGTGCTCATCTTTTTGATGACAGTCGTCGTGATGGGTGTCCGGCTAAGTTTGATTTTTAAGGCCAAGGACATTCCTATCTCTTTGAGTGAAGCCTGTCAACTTACGTTCGTGGGGTATTTTTTTAATAATTTTCTGCCTACGTCCGTTGGGGGTGATATTGTAAAGGCTATGTGCGCGGCGCGTATCACGAAAAATGCCGTAAACTCTTTCACGGCGGTGTTGATGGACCGGATATTCGGGCTTTTTACATTTATCTTAATTCCAAGCTTAACGCTGGTATTTTTCATGAAAGAAATCCAAAATCCGGTTGTCCCGGTGATGGTTTACACGCTTTTGGTTTTTTCGGCGACCGGTTTTATTTTGATTTTTAATAGAAATTTTGCCCGCAAACTGTTATTTATCCAGAATTTTTTGGATAAGTTTGGGATTGGGCGGAAAATCCGCGGTATTTATGAGGGGCTGCATGACTTTAAAAATCATAAACGCGCCGTGGTGTTTGCCATGATTCTTTCCGTGGTCGGCCAAAGCGTCAGCATCTTTGCTTTGTATTGGATGGCCATTGCGCTTGGCTCCA
>JAHFFM010000020.1 GCA_023247935.1 Candidatus Omnitrophota bacterium
CCACCACAATGCGCTGGCGAATCCGTCCTTCGTCCGCCTCCGGCAGACTCGGCGAAAAAAAATAGTGGGCTTTCACCCACTTCTTTCAAAACAAACGTTATTTCTACTTTAAGCGTACCAAAAACTAGGCTAATTTGTCAAGGTTTTGGATGATCTGCTGACCTATTTGAACGATGTCAACCAGAGAAGCTTCACCTGTTTTGCGTAGTTTAATTTCCACTTTGCCGTTTTTTAGATTCTTAGGACCCAGGATAACCCGCAGCGGAATACCAATCAGATCCGCGTCATTAAACTTCACGCCAGCCGTATCGGGACGGTCATCAACAAGGATATCCACGCCTCTTTTCGCCAATTCTTCACTGTTTAAAATGGAGGCCAAAACCTCCTGGGACTGAGCGTCTTCGTTATTAATTAAAACCACATGCACTTGATAAGGGCTGATATTTTTCGGCCAAACAATTCCTTTTTCATCGCCGCATTGTTCAATGGCGGCCGCCAAAATACGGTTCACGCCGATTCCATAGCAGCCCATAATCATCGGGTTTTCTTTTCCGCTGGCATCCAAATAATGTGCTTTCATGGGCACAGAATAACGAAGATTGAGTTTAAAAATATGCCCAAGCTCAATAGCGGTTTTAAAATGGAGTTTTTGGCCTTCGGGCGATTCGTCCCCTTCGACCACTTGACGGTAATCTCCTATGACAATTTGCCGGTTCGTTTGAGAATAAATATCTCCGAGTCTGACGCCTGTCAAATGCTGGTCTCTGGCATTGGCGCCTGTCACAAAATCATGCATCGTGAGAATGTCTTCATCGAGATAAAATTTAATTCCATTTAAATCAAACGGGCCGCTAAAGCCAAAAGCCGAGCCAAGCGATTCAATCATTTCCCTTGAAGCCAAATAAGCGCCGGGTTCGGTTTTTTTGATTTTGAATTCGCTTACTTCATGGTCGCCCCGGACAAGCACGGCAAAAGCGCTTTTATCAGGCCGCTGATAAATCATGGTTTTAATTAAATCGCTGGTTTTCTTTTTTAAAAATTCCGCGACCCCTTCCACGCTGCTATGACCGGGGGTATGAACTTTTTTCCATCCTAAACCTTGTTGACTCTGTTGGGGCGCAGGTTGGCTCGGTTGGGGCGCAGGTTGGCTCCGTTGGGGCGCACGGCCGTGCGCCCCTGCAATCTTACGGGAGGCCATTTCCACACTTACAACCGTATCCGAATCGCCGAATTGAACCATACGGTCTTCGCCCGCATCCGAGAAAAGAACGAATTCCTGTGAACCCGAGCCGCCCATCGCGCCGGGATCCGCCTGCACCACATAAAATTGCAGTCCGCATCGTGAGAATATTTTTTTGTATACTTCTCTCATCTCATTGTAAGTTTTATCCAAAGACTCGTTGCTGGCATGGAAGCTGTACGCGTCTTTCATGATAAATTCACGGCTGCGGATAATACCCGAGCGCGGACGCATCTCATCACGGAACTTTGTTTGAATCTGATAAAGCGTGATCGGCAATTGTTTATAAGAATGAATCTCCCGGCGCGCCAAATCCGTGATCACTTCCTCGTGAGTCGGCCCCAGGACATTTTCTTTTCCATGCCTGTCTTTAAAATGAATCATGTCTTCGCCTAAGATTTCCCAACGCCCGGTTTCCTTCCAAAGCTCGGAGGGATGAATCGCTGGAAGCAGGAGTTCAAGCGCTCCGGCGCTGTCCATTTCTTCGCGGACAATATTTTCTGCTTTTTGAAGCGCTCGCAGCCCTAAGGGCAAATAAGTATACGTGCCGCTGGCAAGTTTTCGAATCAATCCGGCACGCATCATCAAGCGATGGCTTTTGATTTGCGCTTCCTGCGGAATTTCCTTAAGCGTAGGAATTAAAGCTTGTGACCAACGGGTGTGAACAACCATTTCTTTTAGGCTTTCTGAAATAATTTCAAGAGATTATCAAGTAACGAAAAACGATGCACATCCTGTAGAATAACAAATCCCATGAGGGCCAAAAGCGCCACCATACCGCCTTGCGTAAATTTTTCCCGGATGGATTCCTTGAGCGGTGAACCTTTTATTTTTTCAATGATCATAAATAAAAGATGACCTCCATCCAATACCGGAATCGGCAAAAGATTCAGCACAAATAAACTCACACTAAGAGAACCCATAAAATACAAAAGATAATCCAATCCCATTTGAGCGGCCTGCTGCGTCATAAAGAAAATACCAATGGGGCCTGTCATGGAATCTTTAAAAGGCAGTGCGCCCGTAATCATAAGCCCCAGCGAAACAAAAATCATGGAGGTTAAGCCCCAAAGCTTTTCCCAGGCCAAAAGCCAGGCTTTGTCCAAAGGAGATTTGATACGGATAATTTCTTTGGAAGGGGCGATTCCTAAAAATGAGCTTTTAATGGGTTTTCCAAATACGTCTTTCACTTCCCTGGTTTCCGGATTAACCGTGAGCTCCAGCGCTTCGGTTCCGCGCTCCACGCGAACTTTATAGGAGTCTTTTTTCTGGCGAACTTCCTTTAGCACATCTTCCCAAATAGAAACGGGCTTACCGTCCACTTCTAAAATTTTGTCGTTTTCCAAAAAGCCCGCCTTGGCCGCGGGCGCGTCCGGAAGCACTTTACCGATGCGGGAAGTAAGCGACGGCTGTCCGACAAGAAGAATGAAAAAGAAAATGACGTAGGCCAGTAAAGCATTCATGAAAGGTCCGGCCAATACCACAGCCGCCCGGGATAAAAGCGACTTGGATTGGAATTCCCAGGCCGCTCCTTTGGCCTCTTCCGGACTTTCTCCGGCAAGCTTCACAAAACCGCCTAGCGGTAAAATAGAAACACAAAATTCGGTGTCGCCGATTTTCTTCCCAAAAATAACGGGACCAAAACCAATAGAAAATTTTTCCGCGCGAATGCCCACAAGACGCGCCACGATGTAATGGCCGAATTCATGGATGACCACAAGCGCGCCCAAAACTAAAATAAAGCTTAGCGTACTCTGCATAAAAGTTCTCCTGATATCGACGACAAAGGACGATGGACGAAAGACGAGGGACGAAGGACGAGGGACGAAAAAGCGTAGAAATTTTTATCTCGTCCTTCGTCCATCGTCCATCGTCTTTCGTGACACATTTTATTCTTTATCAATAACATAATTTCCTAGTCCTTTCCAAAGCCCATTCATGCACGGATTGAATCTGACCTAAATCCGGGTCTGTGATGTGGCGGTGATGCGACAGTACATTTTCAATGATTTTGGGAATATCTACAAATGGAATTTTATCCGCCAAATAAGCCTCTACGGCGACTTCATCGGCTGCGGACAAAACGCAAGGTGCACTGCCCGACTTTTTCGCGGCCTCGTAGGCAAGTTTCAAACACGGGAATTTGCGGAAATCCGGCAAAGCAAAATTAAATTGCCCTATTTTGGCAAGGTCGAGTTTCAGGTTTTGGGGCACCGCCAGTCTCTCTGGGTAAGACAAGGCGTACTGGATCGGGAGTTTCATATCCGTCACCCCCATCTGAGCTAAAATCGACCCATCTTTAAACTCCACCATGGAATGAATCACGGCTTCCGGATGAATCAGCACTTCGATTTTCTCAACCGGCAAGGCAAACAACCAGGACGCCTCGATAATTTCAAGACCCTTATTCATCAGCGTCGCGGAATCCACTGAAATTTTTTTACCCATTTTCCATTTTGGATGATTAATCACGTCATCTTTGGATAATTTAGAAAAATTTTCTTTCGCGATCTGACGCAAAGGGCCGCCGGAACCGGTCAGGATCAGCTTCTCAACATCTTTCGGGTCGGCTCCGACAAGGCATTGAAAAATCGCGCTGTGCTCGCTGTCCACGGGAATTAAACGCGCCTTTGAATTACGGGCCAATGTTTTCATCACCAAAGAGCCCGCCATCACCAAAATTTCTTTATTGGCCAATGCCACCTGCCTGCCTTTTTTCAACATATCCAAAACCGACAATAGCGCGCTGGTGCCCGTGGAAGCAGCCATTAAAATATCGGCGTCCAAATCCGAAACAAAAGAATGAATCTTGTCCCGTTCGCCGTAAATTTTAAGTTTGGGAAATTTGGCGCGGAGCTTGTCCGCGCCCTGTGGGTCTTTCATATAAACAGCCTCCGGACGGAACTGGCGAATCTGCGATTCCATGACTTCCACATTGGAACCTGCGGACAAGCCGGCAACGGAGAAAAATGAAGGATTTGCCTGGATGACATGCAGCGTGTTCATTCCCACCGAACCGGTGGAACCCAGAACAACCACTCTTTTTTTGATTTGTTTTTTCATTATTTCACGATTGTCAGATGATAATAAAAAAGCGGCGCCGTAAATAAAATACTATCCAGCGCGTCCAAAATGCCTCCCATGCCCGGCAGCACGGCGCCGGAGTCTTTTGTTTGACAGAATCTTTTCATTAATGATTCCGACAAATCCCCTATTTGCCCCAAAACACCTATCAAAACGCCCAAAATAGACAAATGGCCCCAACTCCAGCGAAGAGGCAAATAAGCTTTGAATAAAAGAGAAGCCAGAAGGCTTAAAGCCAGCCCGCCAAACAATCCCTCCACAGATTTTTTAGGAGAAATATGCGGAATCAAAGCATGCTTTCCAAAAAGCGAGCCGAAAATGTACGCCCCGATATCCGCTGATTTTGTCACTGAAAGCAAATAAGCCACCCATATCGCTCCATTCTCAAGAAAACGGATTTTAATCACAAAACTCAAAAACCAGCTCACATAAAGCACGCCGAATAAGGTCAAAGCAATGCCCGTTAAAGCCTCCGTGTTATTTTTATGTGAAAACTGCAGAATGAAAAGAAAAAGGCAGCCGATGACGATAAAAAAAACTTCGCCTGAACGCGTCGCGCCCTGCTCAAACGCCACGACAAAAACAAGAATAGCCCCCATCACCACTCCAAACAAACGGTAACAAGGCACCTTGGCTTGGCGGAGCAGCGTGAAAAATTCAAAGAGCGCTAATGCCACAAAGCAAATACAGAACGCGCTAAAAAAAATAACGTTCGGAGAAAATAAAGCCCCTGCCGTAAGCGCAATCAAAACTGAGCTTGTTAAAATACGCTTCTTAAGAACCACTTAAGCTGACGCCCCGACGTCGCCAAAACGTCTTTCGCGTTTTTGATAATCCCTTATCGCCTCCACAAAATCATCTTTATGAAAATCGGGCCAATATTTTTTGGTGATATAAATTTCAGCGTAGGACAGCTGCCAGAGTAAAAAATTCGACAACCTTATTTCCCCGCTGGTGCGTATCAAGAGGTCTGGGTCAGGCAAATCGCGGGTATAAAGATGTTTTGAAAAGTAGGCTTCGTCCAATTCAAAAGCGCCATTGAATTTTGAAGGATTTTCTTTGACGTCATGCAAAATTTGATTCACGGCGTCCAGAATTTCAGTTCTTGAGCCATAGTTTAAAGCCAAATTAAAAATAAGCTTTTCATTTTTACTTGTTTGCTCAACGCTTTGCGCTAATTTCTTTTGAACGCCCTCAGGCAGCGCTTCAATCCGGCCAAGCGTGCAAAAACGCACGCCCTGCTTCATGAGATTTTTAATTTCCTGGCCCAGGAAAAAATCCAAAAGCTCCATCAGTACGGAAATTTCCTCTTTGGGTCTTTTCCAGTTTTCCTGGCTGAACGCGTAAAGCGTCAGAATGGGGATTCCGAGTTCGATACAGGCTTCCACCACTTCCCTAACCGATTGCACGCCCGCGCGATGCCCGGCGAATCGAGGTAAACCGCGCTCAATCGCCCAGCGGCCGTTTCCATCCATGATAATAGCCACATGCTTGGGAAGGCTGGAATTATTGGAGGGGTCGTTAAAGATAGAGGGTTTGTTTTTCATGCGATCCCACGGATAAAATCTTGATAGGCGCATTCAAGTACCCCGATAAACGCTTGAGGTAAGTTCTCGCGTTTGCCGGAAGATCTGAAAATTTCTTGGCGGTGGATGTATCGGATAACCAGCCTTTATAAGTTTCGTATACAGGCTCAGCCTCTAACTGCACCGTCAAAGACGCGGGAAAATGGCGGTACATTTTTCCGCCATGCTTGTAGCCGACACACACTTTAATTTCTTTAAGATCATCGAGAACATCGAGCTTTGTCACCGCAATTTCATTAATACCATTGATCATGCAGGAATATTTGACAAGCACCGCGTCAAACCAGCCGCAACGTCTGGGCCGGCCCGTGGTGGCGCCAAACTCCTTTCCCTTTTTACGGATTTCTTCCATCAACTGCGGACCAAATTCAGTGGGAAAAGGCCCCTCGCCAACTCTGGTGGTATAAGCCTTCACGACGCCAATAACCTTATCAATTGCGTTTGGAGGAACGCCGGTCCCCACGGACGCGCCGCCAGCCGTCACATAACTGGAAGTGACAAAAGGATACGTTCCATGATCCACATCAAGATGTGTTCCCTGAGCGCCTTCAAAAAGAATTTTCTTTTTCTTTTTTACGGCGTCATTCAAAAAAACCGAGGTGTCGCATACATACGGCTTCATCAAATCCGCGTAACGCAAATAATCTTTATAAACCTGATTGAAATTAAATTCTTCAAATTCAAAAAGTTTAAAAATCTGATTTTTTTCCGCAACGGCCTGCTCAAGTTTTTTCTTAAAAAGCGGCTTATCATATAAGTCCGTGACGCGAATGCCGGTGCGCATGACTTTATCACCATAACTCGGTCCTATACCCCGGCCCGTGGTGCCAATTTTGGTGCAGCTTTTACGCGCTTCGCGCAATTTGTCATAAACACGATGATAAGGAAGGATCAAGTGAGCGCGGTCACTCACAAAAAGCCTGCCCTTCACTTTAAAACCTTTATCCGTCAGCCCTTTAATTTCAGACAGCAGCGCTTCAGGATCCACAACAACCCCGTTGCCGATCACGCATGAGACCTTAGGATGAAAAATACCGGAGGGGATCAAATGCAGCACAAATTCGCCGCAGCTTTTAACAACCGTGTGACCCGCGTTATTTCCGCCTTGATAACGGACCACAAAATCAACATCTTTTGAAAGAATGTCTATAATTTTGCCTTTGCCTTCATCACCCCATTGGGCGCCGACTACGACTGTGTTCACTTAAAAACTCCGTTTACATTTTTTAGCGGACAGCGGACAGCGGATAGAAGACAGCAACCTGCCTCCCATCCGCTAGAGATTCTGTTTTAAAGTTTAATTAATTTTGCATCCAAAATATTTTTTGACTGACGGATCTGCTTCATCACATTTTCCGGGATTTCGCTGTCAATTTTAATCAATGTTTTTGCGAGGCCGCCTTGAACGTCGCGGCCCAAAGTCATGCCCGCGATATTGACCTGATTACTTCCCAGAAGCGTTCCGATTTGACCCACAATACCGGGAACGTCCTTATTGGTGATGAGCAGCAAGTACCCGTCTGGGATCGCTTCCACGTCAAAACTGTCAATCACGACAATACGCGTGTCTTTTTTGGAAATCACGGTGCCAGCGACGCGCGTGGTTTTTTTGTCGGTTTTCACGTCGATTTGCACTAAGTTCGCGTAGCGCTCGGCAGTGGATGACTTGGATTCGATTACTTTAATTCCCCGCTCCTTGGCCAATACGGAAGCATTCACGTAATTGACGTTTTCGGCAAGCATGGGCGTCAAAATTCCTTTTAAAATAGAAACCGTGATCGGTGTGGTTTCGCATTCCGCGGCTTGACCCAAGTAGCGGACGTCAATTGAAAGCACCTGGCCTTCCAACAGCTGCGCGGCAAACACGCCCAATTTTTCAGCCAAATACAAATAAGGCCTAATCTGCTCCAAAACTTCCGGGTCCACAAAAGGAATATTCACCGCATTTTTAGAGCCTCGTCCATGCAAATATTCAATAATGCTTTGAGCCACATCCACGGCAACCGCTACCTGCGCTTCTTCCGTGGAAGCTCCTTGATGCGGGGTCATGATGGATTGAGGAAGTTTAAAAAGTTCAAAATCTTTAGCTGGAGGTTCGGTCTCAAACACGTCCAAACCAACGCCCGCGACTTGACCGGCTCGAATCGCTTCTGCCAGAGCCTTTTCATCAATCAAACCGCCGCGCGCGCAATTCACGATACGCACACCTTTTTTCATGATTTTAAATTCTTTCGCGCCGATCATATGCCGGTTTTCATTGGTAAGCGGCATATGCAGCGTCACAAAATCAGATCTTTTCAGCAAGTCTTCGAAAGAAACGACTTCAACGCCCATTTGAAGCGCCTTTTCCGCGCGCAAAAAAGGATCAAATGCGATCACGCGCATGCCAAAAGCCTGAGCGCGCTTGGCTACTTCGGTTCCAATGCGACCAAGACCCGCGATCCCAAGCGTCTTTTCATAAAGCTCAATGCCTGTAAATTTTTTTCTTTCCCATTCTCCGCGCTTCACGGAATTATTCGCTTCGGGAATGTTGCGGGCCAGAGCCATCAAAAGACAAAAAGCCAGCTCCGCAGCCGAGATGGTATTTCCACCCGGCGTGTTGATCACAACAATTCCTCTTTTAGAGGCGGCTTCCACATCCACATTGTCCAAACCCACGCCCGCACGGCCAATTACTTTTAATTGTTTGGCGGCGGCAATAACTTCCGCAGTGATTTGGGTTCCGGAACGAACCACACAAGCATCCGCGTCTGAAATTAATTTCTTAAGCTCTTCAAGCGGCTGTTTGGTTTTAATCAAGACTTCAAAATTTTTCTGAGCTTCGAAAAGCGCCAAGCCTTCCGCCGCTAAATCATCACAAATAAGAATTTTAAAAGTGCCTTTTTTGGCCATCGTCGCTTGGCTCATGATTTAAATCCATTCTTGGCCATGGCGTCTTTGAACGCGTTCATGCCTGTTTTAGCGTCATTCATGGTGCAAGCATAGCCCATATGCGCAAAACGGATAATCTTGCCTTGCAATTCACCCTGACCGTCGGCCATGATCACACTGTGTTCATCACGCATAATTTTAATCACATTCCCGGAAACAATGCCTTCAGGCATCACAATCGCGGTCAAACCATTCGAAGGCGCTTTAGAAAATAATTTCAATCCCATGTCGAAAATTTCTTTTCTCACCCAGGCAGCAACATCCGAATGACGCTTCCAGACATTTTCCATGCCTTCATTCAAGAGCATTTTAAGCGCCACATCAAGTCCACGAATCAAGCTAACCGCAGGCGTAAAAGCGGTGTCGCTTTTTTTAATAGCCTTAATGGTGTCGGCAAAATTGAAATAATATTTTGGGAGAGTTGATTTAGTGATGGCGTTTTGCGCGCGCTCGCTTGCCGCGACAAAAGCTAAACCCGGAGGAAGCATCATTCCTTTTTGGCTGCCGCAAACCACCA
Organism: Candidatus Omnitrophota bacterium; assembly: GCA_023247935.1. Classification (GTDB taxonomy): domain Bacteria; phylum Omnitrophota; class Gorgyraeia; order 2-02-FULL-51-18; family 2-02-FULL-51-18; genus JAHFFM01. The sequence goes on from JAHFFM010000020.1 coordinate 9,359, forward strand.
CATCCACGCCCCACTCGTCCATCTTTATAGGATCACAAACCAAACCGCTGATAGCATCCACCAGCAAAAGAGCGCCTGATTTCTGAGTAACTTGCGCGATTTCCTTTACCGGATGCGTCACGGCGGTGGATGTTTCGCAAAGCGTCATCAAAACGCCTTTGGCTTGAGGGTTGCCTTTAAGCGCCTGCTCCACGTCCTGAGCTGAGAAAGCCTCGCTTGAAGGTTTTTCAATGCTCTTCACATCCAATCCATAAGCTTTGGCGATGTCACGGTAACGCTCACCCCATTTACCGGCGCTAAACGCAAGAATTGTATCGCCTTTTGAAAAAAGATTCGTGATAGAGCCTTCCATGGCGCCGGTCCCGGAAGCCGCGAAAAGCATCACGGGATGCTTGGTGCAAAATAATTTTTGAAGGTCCGCGAAAACACGTTCCAAAATCGCTTGGAATTCTTTCGTGCGATGATGAATCATGGGAAGCGCGGTAGCTTCTAAAATTTGTTTCGGGACATTCGTGGGTCCCGGAGTCAACAAAAGATGTTCCTTCATGAAATTTCCTTTTTTTGTCGTGCTCTAGCGTATAGCGAATAGAAAATACGCGCTAGAAATAGAAAATAAAGGTCGCGAAGCGACTCTGCCCTACCTTCTATCTCCTATACGCTATCCGCTAGAACTCTATTTTTTTATGGACCTTATGTTCGCGACCACTTCGTCGACGACCCCATAAGACTTAGCCTCTTCCGCGGACATAAAATAATCTCTATCGCCGTCTTTGGCGATTTTGGCAATTTCCTGACCCGTGTGTTTCGCGAGAATCCGGTTCAAACGCTCCTTCATCCCCAATATTTCCCTGGCTTGGATTTCAATGTCCGAAGCCATGCCCTGCGCGCCGCCCCAAGGCTGGTGAATCATCACGCGTGAGTTCGGCAGCGTGTACCGCTTGCCTTTGGTGCCAGCACAAAGCAGCACAGCTCCCATGCTGGCAGCCTGACCAATGCAATACGTGGCGACATCACATTTTAAAAATTGCATGGTGTCATAAATCGCTAGACCACTCGTCACCGAACCTCCCGGCGAATTAATGTACACATGGATGTCTTTTTCAGGGTCTTCCATTTGAAGAAAAAGAAGCTGGGCCACAATCAAATTAGCCACATTGTCATCAATGGGAGTGCCAATAAAAATAACCCTGTCTTTTAAAAGACGTGAATAAATATCATAAGCCCGTTCCCCGCGGCCCGTTTGCTCGATTACCATCGGTACAAGAATACTCATAATGACTCCTATACTATATAAAATGCGGTTGAGGGTGTGTTGTGGGTAGTGAGGCTGGGATGAGGGTGAGGAAAGAAAATGAATATTCCGAGCTTGTATTTCCTCATCCCCATCCTCGACTCACTACCCACAACCCACCCCCGCCCTATTATTTTTTTATTCTTCGAATTTCGCGTTCGCGATCAAAAAATCTACGGTTTTCTTTTCCCGGAGACTTTCGCGTAGATCCTCTTCAAAAACGCGGCGCACCTCTTCCAATGGACGCCCTGACTGTTCACAAAGCGACTTCAATTTTAATTCCAACTCTGCTTCGTCGAGCTCGATTTTTTCAAGCTCCGCGATTCTGTTTAAAATAAAATAAAGCTTCACCTGTTCCTTGGCTTTTTCCAAAGATTCTTTTTCCAATTCAGGCAGTTCGGATTTCCAATTTTCTTCAGCCGTGCCCATTTGAGCGAAACGGCGCTGTGTTTGTTCGATTAAGCGCTCTTTTTGACGCTCGATCAAACTTTCCGGAAGCGCGAAATTTGCCGACTTCAATAATTTTTGAAACAATTGCTGTTTCATTTTTTCCATAGAGTCTGATTGTTTGTAAGAACCTAATTCTTTTTGAACCGCTTCCCGGATTTCTGCAGCACTTTGACGGCCAACCGCCTTGGCTAATTCATCATCCAAAACAGGGACGTTTTTTTTCTGAATGCTTTTGATTTTAAGGCGCGTATAAGGCTGGCCATCCCGGCTGACTTCTACCGCATCTTCAGGCTTAGCACCCACCACTTTTTGATAAAAATCATCCCCTTCATTCTGTTCGACCGCAATCAAAACCCCGTTTCGGCCGGGACGATAGGCGCCATCTTTCCAAATCTCAACGTCCGCCACGATAAAATCGCTCTGCTGGATCGACCTGATTTCCAGCACCGCATCAAAAGTGGCCCTTGATTCCAGAAAGGATTGAATGCCTTTTTCGATTTCATCCGCCGACACCTCGGAAGATTCACGCTTTAGAGAAATCCCTTTATAATTTTTAAGAGAAATTTCAGGAGACTCTTCAAACTCAGCGTAGAAAGCGAGTTTTTGCCCGCGTTCATATTTCACTTCGGAAATCTTGGGAAGAGAAACGGGTGAGAGTTTTTCTGTTTCAATGGATTGATGATAAATTTCAGGAATAAGCGATTTCAACACCTCATCCCTGGCTTCGTCTTTATAACGCTTTTCCACTAATTCTACTGGCGCTTTGCCTTCACGAAATCCGGGAATACGCGCGGCGCGCTGGAATTCTTTCATGATTTCCAGGTAACGGATTTCAACCGTCTGCGCGTCCACTTCGACGGACATTTGAACTTTGCAATCTTTGGCTCTTTTTAAATTAATCTTCATTCTCCAAACCTTTCGCGGTAACTTTTACAGGACGGCGGCGGCCTTTATGGTCTTTTACGCGCTCATGCTGCTTGCTGAGCTTGCGCTGAATGCTGCCGAAGCAGTTATCGAACGCGGCGTACATGTCTTCACTGTCTTCTTTACAGACGACGCGCAAGTTTTTTCCAAGAAGCGTGATTTCGGCGATGCTTCTGATTTTTTGAACATCTAAAACCACATGCACCGACTCGATCTTCAAAGCGTACTTATCGAGCTTTTCGATCTTCTTTTCAATGTACTCTTTGAGTGGGGCAGTTATCCGAAAATGGCGTCCGCTGATGTCGATTTCCATAAATCCATCCTTATCAATATTTGTCTTTTTATCATGGCAAAGGCGACCCGCCGGGCCGCCCCTACTCTGCAAATCCGTTAGAAAACGGAAATGATTATGTTATCACACTCGGCCTACATCGTAAACTTTTCGCCGAGGTATATCTTGCGCGCTTCCTTATTCTCGACCAGTTCGTTTTTCGTGCCGGATATCAGGATTTTGCCTTCATACATAATGTAGGCGCGGTCGGTAATGGACAGGGTTTCCCGCACATTGTGATCCGTCAACAAGATACCCAAGCCTTTATTCTTAAGATCCCGAATCAATTGTTGGCAATCCGAAACCGCGATGGGATCAATCCCGGAAAAAGGCTCATCCAGCAGAATACATAAAGGGTGCGTCACGAGCGCCCGGGTGATTTCTAAACGCCTTCTTTCCCCGCCTGACAAAGTATAAGCTCTTGATTTTCGAAGATGAGCGATACCCAATTCGTTAAGTAATTCCTCAAGCCTTTTTTTGCGCTCAGGCCTTGGAATCTCAAGCGTTTCCAAGATGGCCATGATATTTTCCTCCACAGTCAAGCGGCGGAATATCGAGGGCTCCTGCGACAAATAACCAACCCCCAATTGGGCTCGTTTATGCATGGGGTAACGGCTCACGTCCCGATGGTCAAACAAAATGTTCCCGCTGTCAGGCCGCACCAGCCCGGTCACCATATAAAACGTGGTGGTTTTACCAGCGCCGTTCGGCCCCAAAAGGCCCACGATCTCACCGGGATTAATGGTGATATCCACCCCGTTCACAACCGTGCGGCCGCCGTAAGATTTTTTTAGTGTTCTAGTTTCTAAAAGTGCCATCCAGGATTCCCTCGGTTGTTCCTTTGTGCAACGTCACTTCCGGGTTGCCCTCCAGCCGAATGGAGCCCGTGTCCACCGTATAAATCGCGCGATTGGAGCGCGTCATATCCGCGCCGCGCTCGATCACGACACTTCCGATCGCGACAATTTCTTTGATTTTTTTCTTATCCGCGTCAAAATTTACGTCCATGCGGTTCGCGGATAAAATCCCCTTCGCGTCCACCACCTTTACCTTGCGATAAAAAGACATGGTGTTCAAATTATAAAAAATTTTAAGCGGCCCCTGACAAACCAGATTTGTGTTGTTGTTAATCGTCATATGGATGTCGCGGTTCAACTGAATAAAACCTTCGTTCGGCTTTCCGAAAGCGCCTCGACCCACCACTTTGGCATTTTGATGATCCACTTCCACGCGGGAATCCGTGCGAAGCGTGCCGCCGTCCTGCGACCATTGAACATGGTCCGTGCGAATCAGTGTGTTGTCGCGCAAACGCAACGTGACGTTTTGGTTTAAATAAACCGACTGGCCGGGATCGATTTTCGCAGTGTCCCCCTCAAGCGTCCAACTGGATTTTCCCGTGTAATCAAAGCCTGATAAACTGAACTTATCGAATTTTTGGTCATGGCTGGATTGAATTAATTCCTCCCGCCTGGGGTTAAGCGCGTGAACGGTTTTTTCATTCTTGATTTTCCAATAATAAAAAGAAACCGCAGCCACGATGATAATGGGAAGTAAAAGCAAAGGAAAATTCTTCGATTTCATTATCGAAAATACCTCGTCGTGACCTCCGTCCATTGCCCTTGAATTTTAAGCAAAATATCCGCCACTTCCCGCACCGCCCCATGTCCGCCGCCTCTGGACGTGACATAATGCGCCGCGGCTTTGACATCTTCGACCGCATTGGCCACGGCCACTGAAAACCCGGATCTTGTCATGGGCGGCAAATCAATCAAATCATCCCCAATATAACAAACTTCGTCGGGCTGAAGTTTGAATTTTTTGACGACTTTTTCGAAAACTTTTAATTTATCAAAGGCATTTTGATGAATTTCACAAAATTGCAATTCATTGGCGCGGCGTTTGTTGATTCTGGATTTTTTGCCGCTAATCATCACGGTTTTATATCCGGCTCTTTTTAAGAGTGTGAGGCCGAATCCGTCCTGAACATCAAAAAATTTAAGCTCATCTCCATAATCCCCGTAAATAATGCGGCCGTCGGTCATCACGCCGTCATTGTCCACGATCACAAGACGGATTTTTTTAACCCGCACTTTGAGATCATCGGAGATCATATTAAACCAAACCCGCCTTTAAAATATCCTGCACGTCCAAAAGACCCACGGGTCGGCCGTTCTTATCCACCACCGGAACTTCGTCGATTCGCCTGGCGCGCAAAATTTCAAGCGCGTCGGATGCGCGTTCGTCCTGGCCCACGGTTACAGGGTGCTGAGTCATCACATCTCTCATTTTAGAATCCAAAATTTTTTCGCCGTTTTTAAGCAAACGGCGTAAATCTCCGTCCGTGAAAATACCAATCAATTTTCCGCTGGAATCCACAACCGTCGCGGATCCGGCCCTGGCCTTGGTGATGCCGTACAACACATCTCTCAATTTCATTGACTCTGGGACTACCGGATTATCTTTTCCCTTTCGCATGATCTCGGAAACTTTGAGAAGTAATTTTTTCCCGAGATTTCCTCCGGGGTGGTAGAAAGCGAAATCTTCGGCCTTAAACCCTTTTTTCTCAAGAAGCGCCAAGGCCAATGCGTCACCCAAAGCAAGCATGGCGGTTGTCGACGCGGTTGGCGCCAAATTCAAAGGGCAGGCTTCTTTTTTAACGCTCACGTCCAAAACAATGTCACTGGCTTTTGCGAGCGGCGATTTTAAATCACCTGTCAGACTAATAAGCTTCGCGCCGATTTTAGAAATAATCGGAAGAAGCTTCACGATTTCCTCGGTGTGACCGCTATAAGAAAAAGCCACCACCACATCTTCTTTGGTGACGCGGCCCAAATCCCCGTGAAGCGCTTCGGCAGGGTGCAAAAAAAGCGAGGGTGTTCCGGTGGACGACAATGTGGCTGAAATTTTTTGAGCGATAAAACCGGGTTTTCCCATGCCCGTGACGACGACGCGGCCTTTGGATTTTAAAATTAAATCGCAGGCTTCGGAAAAACGCGCGTTTACTTTTGATAAAAGACCGGAAAGCGCGGTCTGTTCAATCCTGATGACTCGCTTGGCGATGGAAACAGCGGAAACTGACCGAACGTCGTTCCGTGGGGAGACGTTAGAGACCTGGCTTGACATGCTAACGTCTCCCCACGGAACGACGTTCGGTAGCAACTATCGCATTTATCTTTATCAGTCGTTCAAGCAAAGGCTCAAGCTCTTTTAATTTCACCATATTCGGTCCGTCACTGGGAGCATGGTCCGGATCCTCGTGAACTTCCATAAACACTCCGTCCGCACCAGCCGCAACTCCGGCACTGGCCAAAGTCGGCACAAAGCGGCGGTCGCCTCCGGAGCTTTTTCCCTGCCCTCCAGGCTGCTGCACCGAATGCGTGGCGTCAAAAATAACGGGATAACCAAATTCTTTCATAATAGGAATGGCGCGAAAATCATTCACAAGCGCGTTGTAGCCAAAAAAAGTGCCTCGCTCGGTAAGCAGTATTCCTTTATTTCCGGTGGAGGCTATTTTTTCCGCCACATTTTTCATTTCCGCGGGGGATAAAAATTGGCCTTTTTTAACGTTAACCACGCGGCCTGTTTTAGCGGCCGTCAACAAAAGGTCCGTTTGCCGGCACAAAAAAGCGGGAATTTGCAGAACATCCGCCACAGCCGAAGCCTCTTGCGCCTCCTCCGGCGTATGCACGTCCGTCAAAATAGGAAGCCCTGTTTCCGATTTTACGCGGGCTAAAATCTCAAGCCCCGCTTTTAAACCTAAGCCTCTAAACGAACTTAAAGAAGTGCGATTTGCTTTGTCGTAGCTTGATTTATAAATATAAGAAATGCCTGCGCGCTTGGCTATTTTTTGGATGGCCTTGGCATGAAAGATCGCGCTCTTTTCATTTTCCACGACGCAGGGACCCGCAATAAGCGCCAAAGAATTTCCGCCGCCAATGGAAACGTTTCCAACCCGGACAACGTGAGATTTCATGATCAATCCACTTTATGCGCCAAAGACGCTTTGACAAATTCTCTAAATAGCGGATGAGCTTGATCCGGTTTTGAGCGAAACTCAGGATGAAATTGGCAGCCCACAAACCAAGGATGGTCGGCAAGCTCCACGATTTCCACCAAACGGCCGTTAGGACTTGTGCCTGAAATAATCAAACCGCTGGTTTCCATTTTGACTTTGTATTTGTTGTTGAATTCATAACGGTGACGGTGCCTCTCGTGAATGGATTCACGGCCATAAGCTTTTTGAGCCTTCGTTCCTTTTTTCAGCACGCAAGCATAAGAACCCAAACGCATGGTTCCGCCTAAATTTTCTATTCTCTTCTGCTCTTCAAGCATCGAAATCACGGGAAAAGGGGTTTGTTTGTTGAATTCCGTAGAGTTCGCGCGATTCATGGCGCAAACGTTTCTTGCGAATTCCACCACCGCGCATTGCATTCCCAGACAAATTCCAAAATAAGGAATTTTATTTTCACGCGCATATTTAACAGCTTTAATCTTTCCCTCAATGCCGCGATCGCCGAATCCGCCCGGAACCAAAACCCCGTTCAAATCCTTCAGATGCTTTTCCGCGCCAGGAGAAACCAAGTCTTCCGCATCTATCTTTCT
>JAHFFM010000156.1 GCA_023247935.1 Candidatus Omnitrophota bacterium
CTCCGGTTAACTGTTGTCTGACCGCTGGGAAACCCCTCTCGAACACGAAAAAGACGTTTCCTCCACCGGCCTTGGCCATAGAAGCAAGGTTATTTCCGATTTGCTTCAGGTCTGCACGAGACCGGATAAGATCTATCACGCTGTTAAACCCACTGGCAAAAACAGCGGATGCATCTTTACCACTTGCCTCCGCTATCTGAATAAGATCATCTCCAACCTCCCTAAAATCGTCAGCCGTCTGAACAAGTCCCAGGCTCATGACCTTGGGAAGAGCAGTTTTAAATAGAATCAGGGAGTTTTCCTTTCCTTTCAAAGCAATTTGGACGAGATCCGGCCAGAGAATTTCAAACCCTTGGGGAGTAAGGCTTTCTTGGACAGCGAAAAGGCCTGAAATAAAAAAAGCTGAGGGATTATCACCGACTGCGCCGGCCATCCGAATAAGATCGTTTCCGATTTTTTTAAGATCTGCGACAGAACGAACAAGTTCTTTGGTAATTCGCAGGCCACTCCCAATCAAAGAGCCCGCAGCGTCTTCGGATACTCTGGCAATCCGCAGAATCTCCCCTCCGTATTCGGTTAGATCTCGTTCACTGTGGATCTGGTCTTTAAAAATTTTCAGCCCCACGATCAAATCCCAGGCATTTTTTTTGCCGGCTTCTTGGGCCATCCGCGCCAACTCATCCATCATCCCTTTGTCGTTGATTTCGCTTAAGAAATTTTTGTCGTCGTCGTTTAAGCTGAACCAAGAAATCTGCGCGTTTAACGGCTTGATTTTTTCGTCATAAAATCTCTCCACTGGCGATCGCGTGTCAGGTTTTTCTTCCGGTTCGCTATTGATGGATCTGAAAAGACCGGGGAAGCTGGAGGTTTTTAATACCGGCTTTTCTTTGTTCTTATCCCAAATCCGATTAAATTCCAATTGCAACGCCACCCGTGATCGACGCACAACGTCCCTTTTTGGACCTGGCGCCTGTTCCATTTCCAATTCTTTCAGGCTTCCTATCATCGATCGAAGCTCAAAAAGAGTGTCGTAAATCCGTGCTATAGAGGTATTGTCAACATGGTTTAGTTGGTTTTCAAATCGCTTGTTGAATGAGTCAGCCACCGCTGACAGAACCAATAGTTTCCGCTCGTCTCTACCCTGAACCGGCTCAAACAGATCAAGTGCTCCAACCATCTTCTCCACGGGAAGATAGGCCTGATCGTCGACTCCCTCGGCACCCGCTTCGATGCTGCGCCGATAAGCCGCCAAGGCGCTGTCCGAACGCACACTCATAGGAGCGAGAGCTCGAAAAGCGGTTTTTACAATGACCTCTCTTTGCTCTTTTAGATAGTTGGCTTGGTCCGGGTAGTCTTTCATGCGCTCGCCGGAATAGCGCTCATTCGCGATCTCAATGGCTTGCTCAATTACCCCGACCACTTTGGCAGTGAGCGTTTCATCGTCAAAGGACAAGAAATATGGCAGGAGAGGCAGAATAGTTTTATAAAAATCACCGAATTGCTCATGATAAAAGTCATCACCTCTTTCCGGTATCTTCTGATTCTTAAATTGCTGTGTTTTTTTATCCATGAGCGGGTAGACGCTTTCAAATAGCTTCCGGGCTTCCTCTGGAGACAGATCCCTTTTGGTCTGTATAAAATCGGCATAGAGTTTGTTTAAAAGAGCGGGAATCAGGGACTCTAGATTCGACTTTTCAAAGAGAGTCGAGAAAAGACCTAGTAATTTGTCCGTCGATAATTTGCTAAAATTAAGCCCCCACAGATCCTTGTTCCATTCCTCATACCCTTTCCCTTGATTGATCAAACCGATAATTTTATCCGCAATTTCGTCCTGGTTCGCCATCCGGGCACCAGAAATAATGGCCGGATTATCCATCCTCCCATTTATCTCATTAATGGCTTCTGACAACCTACTGCCGCTTATCTCTAGAGCCCTCCCAATCTCAAGCAGTCTTGGCCTGCTCGCCACCAGTCCGGCGATTTTGACCCCATCCGATTTCTTTTTTAGCCGGACCAAATCTTTTTCCAGCGTGCTCAAAGATTTGTTCTCCGTTTTTGATTCTCCCTGCGTGGTTTCCACTTTTTTGACCTCTTTTCCGATGGCCTCCAGAAGCAATTTTTCATATCTGGTCTGGTTGGTCTCGGAAGTGACGATGGGCGTCAGGACGGCATAGGAATAGCCCTGCTCTTTGAATAGCTTTTTCAAATGCGAAGTGTGATAACCACCGGAGATCAACACCGCGATTTTTTGATTTTCTTCTTTTAATATCCTCTTGGAATTTTCAATAAAAGCCATGTCCCTTTGATCGACGGAATCGTAAAACTGGGCAAGCGCTTTTTGCCCCTCTTCGAGAAGAGCCTTATAAGGAAGGAGGTCGTCAAAGTATCCCTGCTCGGCCAGCTTGCGGTTGATAAAGGCAAGATAAGAGGCGGTAGCAAAGTCGGGCTCATTGGTTTGAAAAAATTTAAAATCTTTGGTGGACATCTGAATGCTGTAGGCGATATTAAGAAGCTTGATGTACCGGTCGATAGAGCGGACGAGACGCGAATCTTTTTCCTTGAGCAGTGAGACATAGACCCTGTCCTCAGTTTTTGTGAATTCATCCATCGTTTGGTCCAGGTCCAGCTCTGAAAACTGTTTTAAGTAGTTTCCGTAAAGAATCAGGTTTGGGTAGGGATCAAGCGATACATTCTTTTCTTTTGCGATATTTAGAATATTTTGAAAGAAGGAAAACAACGACGCTTTGCTGTTCTTCGCCTGATTGAATTTCTCAAGTTTTCCTCTCACCTCTTCCCTCTGCCCTCTTTCCTCAAGCACTTCGAGAAGCGCCGCCTGCTCAAGATTGGCGGCGTTAAAATTGATCCCATTTTCCTGTTCCTGCAAAACAGTGAGTTTTTGGATATTGGGCAGATCGCTTAAATCGATGTTGGATTTCTTGGCGAGGGCCAGGAGTTCCCGGAGGCCCGCCTCAAGCCCTTTTGATTTGTCCTGAATTTTTTTTTCGTACTTCAAGAGACTGTCGGGATAAAATTTTTGCTTCAGCTTATCCAGCGATTTTTGAATGGCTTTGAGGTAATCAAGAATCTCCTGCCTCTTGTTGGCCAGGAGCCCGTAATTCTTGACGCTCTCAAGATACAGCGCTTTGTCCTCAATGCCCCTGATTTTCATGGGATGGTCCGAGATAAGATTTAAATATTCCTCGCCCGCGATTTTTCCCTGAATCAAAAAGCTCTTAGCGACTCTCTTGCAAATTTCGGCCGAAGGGGCCAATTCTTTTAAAGGCGTAAGCGTCGCGTCCTTTGAACTCCCCTCGACGAGGATCAGGGAGACCTTGTATTTGGACATAATCCAGTCCAAGGTGCCCGCCAGATTCTCCTGGCCTGAAAGATTCGAGTGGGCGTCTTGAATATGGATGATAAAAGCGTCTGCCGTGCCTCGATGAATTTCCTTCAGGGACGAAAAATCGAGAGGGGCTTCAAACTGAGTCGGATTCTGTGATAGAACTTCGAGTGGCTTTGAAGGATAGGGAGAAACGCCTTCTAAAGGAGCCGAATAAGAAAGCTCTGTTAAAAGAAATGAAAAAGCCAAAAAAGAAGCTAGGCTTTTCATGAGCAAACAATGTCGTTGGATTTGTCTATTTTTATTAGCCATTGATAAACAATAGTAAAAACATCATAACCGAAGGATACACGACAAATTAGAAAAATTCAAATTTCCATTCTCATCAACAGTGGCGAACCTCTCCCAACCCACTTATTCCCAAAGGGTTGTAGAGGCCTGGCCTCTACAACCTATTTACTTTCAATGAGTTACACGAGGTTCGTCCCCACTGTCAAAAAATGATCCGGACGCCTTCCTTAAATTCTTCATGCGGCAAAAGAAGACTCACGACCAGGCAATTTTCTTCTTCAAAATCATAAAAATACCCCGGGTGGACCAATACGTTTTTTTCTCTTAAAAGCTTTAGGCAAAAATCTTCGTCCGTTACCCCCTTGATGTGCAGGGTGGCGTACCAGCCGCCCTCGGGCTTTGGGATTTTGATGTTGGGATTTTTCTTGGCGGCTTCGGTGAGTGAAGTAAAATTTGTCCTCACCCTCGCTAAAATCTCATCGCTTACGGCTGGCACCGCTTCGAGCCATGCCGGCAGAGCGTTCTGCACCGGAGTGTTTACCGAAAGATAAGTGTCGGCGATGATTTCGAGCCGACGCACCGCTTCTTCACGAAGCGATTTGGGGCCGCTCACCACGATCCAGGAGATCTTCATCTGCGGAAGGCCCAGGATTTTGGAAATTCCGGACAGTGTAAATGTCAGCGCTTCTGAATTTCCGGCGAAACTGCGGCGCTTTGAATTTTTGTCCCACCCGTAATCAAAAAATACCTCATCAACGAGAAGCGGGCAATTATTTTTTAAGGAAAATTGATTTAGGATTTTTCTTTCTTCCTCCGAGGCGAAGTTGCCCGTCGGGTTGTTGGGGTTGACCCAAATCAGCGCTTTGGGATTCTTTGCGGATAGGCCGCGCAACAAGCGGTATTTTTCCATCCTCAAGTCATTCAAGCCCAAAAGATAATCAAAGAGCGGATATCCGGGGCTCGGCGCCAAAACCATGTCACCGGGATTTGCCAGGAGTTTAAATAAAAAGGTGTACGCTTCGCTGGTGCTGGAGGTGAGAAAAATATGACCCGGCGAGACCGTGATGTTTTTTTCCAAATAATATTTCGCCACCGCCTCGCGGGCCGTTAAAAGTCCCCGGGGATCCGGCGTGTAGTTTTTATTATTCGGATGATTTAAATTTTGAAAAAGAGGATTTTCGAGGTACTTGAATCCACAAAGCGTGGGATTGGACTGCGTAAGGTCAAGAATCCGTTCATTTTTTTCACGCTTGGTGTCTAAGAGAAGTGAGATTGGATT
>JAHFFM010000021.1 GCA_023247935.1 Candidatus Omnitrophota bacterium
TGTTACAAAAAAGCACTCGAATGCGGAGCCGACGTGGTGGTGATGTGCCACCCGGATTATCAATACGACCCGAGAATCATTCCTCAGCTTGTAGAACCGATTCTTCAAGGCCATGCCGACGCCGTGTTCGGCTCCAGAATGATGAAAGGCGGCGCTTTGGAAGGCGGTATGCCGCTCTGGAAACACAATGCCAACATTCTTCTCACCGCTTTTGAAAATGTGGCGCTGGGCACCTATCTCACCGAATATCATTCCGGATTCAGAGCTTACAGCGCCGCCTTATTAAGAAAAATCCGTTTTGAAGAAAATTCGGACGGGTTTATTTTTGACACGGAAATTATCGTGCAAACCTTGATTCATCATTTCAAAATCGATGAAGTTCCGATCCGCACGCGGTATTTTGAGGAAGCCTCTTCCATCAAGCTGGGCCCGAGCATCCGATACGGATTGGGCATCATCCGAACCATGTTCGAGTATAAACTCCACACCACCGGCCTGAAAAAAATTAAAAAATTTGAAACCGCCTAGGAGGCGAGAGAGCTTAACTAGGCCGGCCCAGGTAGTATCCTTGGCCGTATTTGACACCCATAGCGATCAAGGTGTGCATATCTTCTTCTGTTTCAATACCTTCCGCCACGAGCTGGACTCCCAGGGAATCTGTGACTTTTTTGAGCCTTTTCAGGGAACGTTCGGAGCCGCCATCTTTGGCGATTCCATGAACCCACTTCTTGTCAATTTTCACCACGTCAGGCTCCAAAAGAATAAGACTTTCAAGCGAGCTCCGGCCAAAACCCACGTCATCAATAGCGATAGAAATGCCGGATTTTTTAAGACTGTTCACGGATTCGATCAAATAAGACGGGTCACCGATAATCTGCTGTTCGCTGATTTCCACGCAATACAAAGCGTTTTTGCCGCCTTCAGGACCAAAAAGCTTCACGAGATTTCGAGTAGGCACGTCCAAAAGCGTCGAAGGAAAGATATTGACGTGACGCACGATAGGACTCGGAAAATGCCTGCCAGCGGCGATGCAATTTTTAAGGCATTGGCTGTCTACCGACGTCAAAATGTTATTCTCAAAAGAAACCCTAAAAAAATCATCCGGCATTTCAAATTCCGAAGAACGGAAACGGCTTAAAAATTCATACCCGACATTTTCACGCTTGGAAAGATCCAGAATAGGCTGCTTTAACACCTGATAATAATTTGAATTCCTAAGCGCGGAGAGAATATTTGAAATCTGGTTATTCAGATAATCATTGCTCATTTTTTCCGGCACGTAGGAAACGCGGTTTTTCCCCATGAGTTTGCTTTGCTTCAAAATATGATGGCTTTGTGCGAACAGCTCTTCGATAGAAAGAATATAAGGCGACACGCGAAGCAAACCAAAGCTCGCTGTGGGTCGAAAACGCGTGCCCATGGAAACCGGAATGGTCATTTGCTCGATGGCACGCCTCACTTTTTCGGCAAGCCAGGCGCCTTCCGCCAGCCTCGTATCGGGCATTAATATCAAAAATTCGTCGCCGCCGATTCTGGCCACATAATCCGTGTACCGGATCGCCTGAATAATGGTTTTTGATATTTCTTTGAGAAGAATGTCGCCGACGCCGTACCCCAGCGTGTCGTTGATGTATTTGAAATTATCCAAATCTAAAATCAACGCCAAAAGCCCTTCCTGCCCGCGGCATGACCGCTCAAGCTCGCGCGACAAAACTTCCTGCAGCCCTCTCCTGTTCATCAATCCGCTCAAAGGGTCCGAATAAACAAGTTTTTCAAGCCGCGCGTTGGCGCGGCGCAATTCTCTGGCAAGCAAGCGGTGGTCTTGCTGAATCTTATGTCTTTCCATGGCATGAAGAAGCGTGCGCGTTAAAAGATCATGATTGATTTGGCCTTTCACCAGATAATCCTGCGCGCCGAGGCTCACAACATCCAGTCCGCGCGAAGCTTCGTTAGCGTTGGTTAAAACAACGATGGGAACATCCTGATGAGATTCGGAATTAAGCCGGATTAAATTTCCACGGCCGTTTCCATCCGGCAAAGTGAGATCCAGCAAAACAATATCAATATCTTTTTGGGAAAGGCGGTTAATTCCTTCTTCGAGTTTTGTGGAATTAACAAGTTTAAAACGGGGTAGAATTTCGTTTTTTTGGGAGAGAATCTCACGAACCCGCGAGACGTCCTCGAGATTATCTTCTATGAATAGAATTTGAACGTCTTTGGAGTACTCTGTATTTTTTGCCATAGGTTAGGGTAAATTGCTTCCTTAGGGAAGTATACCTGGCAAAAATTAACAATTCTATGCAGCGCTTAAATAAGTTAATAAAATATAATTATAGCATAACAGGTATAAAATAAGCAAAAAAAGGCTATTTTTTCCAGCGAGTGATAGCAGCTTTTTTTGCTATAGCTTTACGCTTAAGCGGCAGAACTTTCCTAAAGCTACGACAGCAGGATTCTTTCGGGGCTATCTTGAGCGCTTAGGCATAACATATTACGCCATCACATATTTAAATCTTAAGGGTTAGTTCTGGCTCTAAAATATTCTTTAATATCCGGAGGGGTAAAATCTGACTTTAATAGATCTGATTGGATTTTTAAGAGCATTTGTTGCGAACAGCGATTTTTAAGGACTCCTATACCAATTTCAATAGATTTTTCAACAAGATTTGTTTGTACAAATCTGGCATCAGAATAATAAACTATAGATTCTTGAGTAATACAGTCATGCTCGCCAGGGCTTAAAACAGTGGTTAAATCTTGTGAAATATTTGGTTTCTTAGAGGTTAAATTGACCATTATTGTTCTATGTGATGGTTCGGAGTCTAAAAGTATTATCCAGAGATGGTTAAACAAAACTTCTGATTTTTTTAAAAGAAAAGCGGTTCCGGCTAACAAGGAATTTATTTACCGAGTATATTCTGAGTAAACTCAAGGTGCTCAAGTTCTTGAAGAATTGCGGACGCTTGAGAATCAGTTTTACCAAGAGCAATTAAAATGTCTTTATATTCAGTTCTTACACAACTACCACAAGGGTCTCGATATTCCGGGAGATTATGATGTAAATCTTCCAATTGCCATTGATCAAGTTTTCCATATTTGTCAAAAATTTCATTAATCAGATTTGTTTCCGCTTGAGAAAGTTTATCGCACAAAAAATCATCTTTTAGCTCAATAGTGTAACCAATAGGAGGACTTATATGTTTCAGCCAATAAGAATCCACCCCAGGCGGCACGCCTTCACTTATTAAATCAAGAGTATTACTTAAAACTTGTCCATGGGGAAGTGAATAATGTCGATCAAAACTCACCGGACGATTCCATCGA
This sequence comes from Candidatus Omnitrophota bacterium, assembly GCA_023247935.1. Lineage (GTDB taxonomy): Bacteria > Omnitrophota > Gorgyraeia > 2-02-FULL-51-18 > 2-02-FULL-51-18 > JAHFFM01. The sequence goes on from JAHFFM010000021.1 coordinate 3,325, forward strand.
TTCAGCGCTTCTCGGTCAATAAGATAAAGAAGCTTTATAAGCTTCATATAGTTCATAACACGCCCTTCGCGTTTTAGCAATAACGCGGCAGCCTGTGTTGTTTTTTTCTCATCAAATGCAAGATTCATGATATTTTCCCTCTTTAAATATACATGAATTATAATGAGTTTTAAAGTTATAGTTATTAAAAATCAATATTCTTATAATTTATTTTACCTTTTTTCGCCCTATAACTGACCTACTACCCAAAAAAGACAATTTTCTTGAGTTTTTAGGCTATTTTGGACTCAACTGCTACAGGCGACGCAATCGTCTTTATTTTCAAGGGAGCAAGTGATGTCTGCCATTTTCTGCTCCTTGGACTGCGCAGGGGCTTCAGCGGCCACGGGCTTTGCCAGGTGCTCCTGGCCAACCGTGAACTTGATCGCGTCAGCCGCGGCCTTGGTGCGAAGATAATACATGCCGGTTTTTAAGCCGCTTTTCCAGGCATGAAAATGCATGGAGGTCAGCTTGGCAAAATTTGGTTCTTGGATAAAAAGGTTAAGGGACTGGGATTGGCAAATATAAGCGCCTCTATCCGCAGCCATGTCAATCAATGAACGCTGCTTGATTTCCCAAACCGTGCGGTACACATCTTTGATTTCTTGAGGAATTTCCTCGATGCTCTGGATAGAACCATTGGCCGCGATGACTTTTTCTTTTAATTTATTATTCCAAATCCCGAGTCCCACCAAATCCTTCATGAGATATTTATTCACAACGATAAATTCACCGGATAAAACGCGGCGTGTATAAATATTAGAAGTGTACGGCTCAATGCATTCGTTATTTCCAAGAATTTGCGACGTGGAAGCGGTGGGCATGGGCGCTAAAAGAAGCGAATTGCGCACGCCGTGCTGCTTCACTTCCTGGCGCAGCGTTTCCCAATCCCAGCGGCTGGTAGGAGTCACGCCCCACATATCAAATTGGAAAATCCCCTGAGACATCGGAGAGCCCTGAAATGTTTCATACGCTCCGTTGGCTTTAGCCAAATCCTTGGAAGAAGTCACGGCCGCGAAATAAATCGTCTCAAATATTTCCTTGTTTAACTGCTTCGCTTCTTCCGAATCAAAAGCCATTTTAAGGACGATGAATACGTCCGCCAATCCCTGCACGCCGATACCGATGGGCCTGTGGCGGAAATTAGAACGCTTCGCCTCTTCCACGGGGTAATAATTAATATCGATAATTTTATTCAGATTTTGCGTGATGACTTTGGTGACTTCGAAAAGCTTGGCATGGTCGAATTCACCGTCCACCACAAACCGCGGGAGCGCGATAGAAGCGAGATTGCAAACCGCCACTTCATCCGAAGAAGTGTATTCCACGATTTCCGTGCAAAGATTGGAACTTTTAATGGTGCCAAGATTCTTTTGATTGGATTTGCTGTTCGAGGCATCTTTATAAAGCATGTACGGCGTACCGGTTTCAATCTGGGATTCCATGATGGCAAACCAAATATCCTGAGCTTTGACGGTTTTTCTCGCTTTTCCTTCAGCCTCGTATTTTTCATAAAGTTTTTCAAATTCTTCGCCCCAGCAATCCGCTAAACCCTTTGCTTCATTCGGACAAAAAAGAGACCAAGTCCCATTTTGCTCCACACGCTTCATAAAAAGATCCGGGATCCAAAGCGCAAAAAACAGATCCCTTGCTTTCATTTCTTCTTTTCCGTGATTTTTCTTAAGATCAAGAAAATCAAAAATATCGGCATGCCATGGCTCTAAATAAATCGCGAAGGCGCCTTTACGCTTGCCGCCGCCCTGGTCCACGTAACGCGCGGTGTCGTTGAACACACGAAGCATGGGAACAATGCCGTTCGAAGTGCCGGAAGAGCCGCGGATATAAGAACCGGTGGCGCGAATATTGTGGATGGAAAGACCAATACCGCCCGCCGATTGAGAAATTTTGGCGCATTGTTTGAGCGTATCGTAAATTCCTTCGATAGAATCATCTTTCATCGTCAAAAGAAAGCAGGAGGAAAGCTGAGGTTTGGGCGTGCCCGCATTAAACAGAGTGGGCGTCGCATGCGTAAACCAGCGCTGAGACATCAAATGGTAGGTTTCGATCGCGGAATCAATGTCATCACGATGAATGCCTACGGATACCCTCATGAGCATATGCTGCGGCCGCTCGACCACCTTGCCGTTGATTTTTAAAAGATACCCTTTCTCGAGAGTCTTGAATCCAAAATAATCGAAATCAAAATCGCGGTCATAAATAATGGTGGAATCCAGCATCTCGGCATTTTTTTCAATGATTTTATAAATATCTTTGGCGATAAGCGGCGCCTTTTGCCCCGTTCTCGGATTGGAATACGTGTACAAATCCTTCATGGTGTCGAAAAAAGATTTTTTAGTATTCTTATGAAGATTGGACACCGCGATGCGTGAAGCTAAAAGAGCGTAGTCGGGATGTTTTGTCGTCAGAGACGCCGCTATTTCAGCGGCAAGGCTGTCTAATTCGGAAGTGGTGACGCCGTCATAAATACCCTGAATCACCTTCTTGGCAACGTCCACGGGATCCACATGCTTTGGATCTAACCCGTAACAAAGACGCTCAATACGAGCCGTAACCTTGTCGAATTTAACGGATTCCCGACGACCGTCCCTTTTCATGACTTGCATCATAGAGGTTTTTCCTTATTACTTTAGGTTAGAATTCCGCGTCAGTGACGAAAGAGTGTGCTGCTTTTTCTTTATTGTTCATGACGCCGGCTTTTTGGTATTCAGCCACGCGTTTTTCGAAGAAATTTGTTTTGCCTTGCAGTGAAATTAATTCCATAAAATCAAAAGGGTTTGTGGCATTAAAAAGCCGGTGATACCCGAGGGCCACCAAAAGACGGTCCGCCACAAATTCAATGTACTGGCACATCATTTTCGCATTCATGCCGATAAGATCCACGGGCAGCGCGTCGGACACGAATTCTTTTTCAATTTCCACCGCGTCGCCGATAATTTCATGAATGCGCTCGGTTGAAAGTTTATTTTCCAGCATATTATAAAGGAGGCAGGCAAAATCGCAATGCAATCCTTCGTCGCGGGAAATAAGTTCGTTGGAAAAAGAAAGTCCGGGCATTAATCCGCGTTTTTTAAGCCAGAAAATCGAGCAAAAGCTGCCGGAAAAGAAAATCCCTTCGACAGCGGCAAACGCGACAAGGCGTTCCGCAAAAGAACCTTTGCGGATCCAGCGAAGCGCCCATTCCGCTTTCTTCTGCACGCAGGAAACGGTTTCGATCGCGTGAAATAATTTTTCTTTTTCGGCGGGATCCTTGATGTAAGTGTCGATTAAAAGGGAATACGTCTCAGAGTGGATGTTTTCGATCATGATTTGGAAGCCATAAAAACAGCGCGCTTCGGGGATTTGGACTTCACGGACAAAATTCACGGCCAGATTCTCGTTCACAATGCCGTCGGAGGCGGCAAAAAAAGCCAAAACATGCTTCACAAAATGGCGCTCGCCGTCATTCATCCTCTCCCAATCCTTCAGATCATGGGAAAGGTCGATTTCTTCGGCCGTCCAGAAGCTGGCCTCGGCCTGTTTATACATTTTCCAAATATCGTTGTAACGAATGGGGAAAAGGACGAAACGATCTTTGTTTTCTTGAAGAATGGGTTCAATCATTTTTTTGCCTCACGTGAAAACTCAGTATAGACCCACTGTCAAGGGTTGTCAAGAAAACACCATATATTGTGGAAATATTGATAAAAAAAGAGTCAAAACACAATTAAAAGAACAATGATACGCGAAAAAAAATAGCGAAGAGTGGAAAACAAATAGCGAAGAGTGAAAAGTGAAGAGCGAATAACAAATAGCGAAGAGTGAATAACGAAAAGCGAATAGCTACGGAGCCACTTCGTGGCCTTTATAAAGTGTCGCGTAGCGACTCCATAGTTATTCGCTCTTCACTTTTCACTCTTCGCTATTTGTTATTCGCTCTTCGCTATTTCTTAGAATAGTATTTCTCGCACATTTTATAGAAATTACAATTCGAACAAAACCTCTCATTTTCCGTATAAGCGAAAAATTCACGGGATTTGGGAACATTCTTCGGGATATCCGCCAGCAATTCTCTCATTCCGCGGATACTTGCGGTCATGGCCTGCTCGGTTTCCTTAAGCAAGTCGGGACTTAAAGGGTGTTCTTTGGGAGCCGGCACCAAATTGGTCAGGTAAACCAGGTAAGCGCGTATATTTTGGAGAGGAACATTCCATTTCTTCATCGCATACATGGCGTAAGCTCCGATTTGAATCGTCGCTTCTTTCTCTTCCTTGCCTGTTTTCCAATCAAAAATTTCTATCGTATCCCCACGGCGCCGGGCGAAATCGAGCTTCACGTAAATTTTGGCGCCGTCAAATTGGAATTCTTCCAAGTCTTCAATGAGAAGCCAATTCTTTTTGTCCTCCGAGGCAAGCTCTTCATAAAAAGGCGATGAAAAAAAATTCTGGACGCAATCGGCGGCCTCATCATGAATTTTTTTCCATACGGGATCTCCGATTGGTTTCTGGTATTCATGCTCAAAAAGTCCTACGCTTTTTTTTGGCTCCTGCATGTATTTCTTGGCTTTGGAGGCGAGATAATTCTGCCTCATGATTTGCGTAAGCTTGGCAATGGCTTCCTCAGACTTCACCGGCTTGCCGACGCGAAGAGATTTAAGCGCTTCCTCGATCACATGGTGAACGGTTTCACCTTTCCACGCCCAGCGGTTCTTTAGATTTTTTAAAATATAGGCGAGGCGGGAATCCTTTGGCGCCGACGCGTCCCAGCCGCCCCAGGAAACATAGCGGTCGTAATAATATTTACGCTGGCATTCCTCAAATTGTTCAGCTCGGGATTTGGACCATGAAAAAATATTTTCAAGCACAGGCAAAAGTTCCTCCAAAAATAAGCGAAGAGCTAAAAACGAAAAGCAAATAGTTTTGGAGCCACTTCGTGGCTTTTATATAGCGTCGCGCAGCGACTCCAGAGCTTTTCGCTGTTCGTTTTTCGCTGTTCGCTTTATTTAACAATCCCGTCTTCCAGCCATGCATATTTTCCTTCAAGAAAATTCCGGCCCAGCTTGTAAATCATTCTGTCGTCATTTTCTTTCTGGGAATGGAATTCGCGGCGGATACGAATCGCAGCCTCGCGGCAAAAGAGGTCGGCCAGCTCTTCCGGCCCTCTATCCGAGGGATTTCGGCTTAGCATGGAAGCCGCATGCGAACACGAAGCGGCCATTGCGAAAAGATCCGTGCCGATGTTCACAAACCGGAAAAGAATTTGCTGTCTCTTCTCGAGTCCCTGCTGATGAATCGCCATCGCATGAAATAATCTTCGCGCAAGCTTATGGCTTGTTTTTCCAATAAAGCAAATATGCTTTTTGAGACTTGATGGAATTTTTCCGGAAGCGCCGCTCGGGAAATAAATCCATTGCTTCGGATACCAAAACGCGTAATGAAAAAAAGTTCCCAGCATGGTTTGTAAATTGGCTTTTCCGCTCATCATCGGGAGAATCCGGCGCAAATGCGGGTCCATGGCTTCGCGGGCGATAAAAAGATGCATCACCTCGCTCGTTCCCTCAATAATCAAATTGATGCGGCAATCCCGCATGAAACGCTCTACCGGAATAGGCTCTTCTCCCCGTCCCCGCAGCGAATCCGCGGTTTCATAACCCCTTCCACCCCGGATTTGGACAGAATCATCCGCGATACGCCAGGAAGCCTCCGTGCAAAAAAGCTTGGCCATGGCCGCTTCAAGCCGGATATCCGTTTTGTTTTGATCAGCCATCGCGGAAGTCAGCCAGGTAACACTCTCCATGGCAAAAGTGGTAGCCGCCATGAGAGAAATCTTGGATGTCACGGCTTCGTGTTTTCCAATGGCTTGCCCCCATTGAACGCGCTTATTCGACCAATCACGGGCAATGAGAAGCGATTTCTTGGCCATGGCCGTGCAAGCCGCCGGAACGGTCAAACGGCCTGTATTCAACGTAACCAGCGCCAATTTCAAACCCTGCCCCAAACCCCAAATAATATTTTCTTTTGGAACTTTCACGTTGTGAAATTTGAGCAAACCGTTTTGGATTCCTTTAAGGCCCATGAAGCTGCAGCGGTGCACGACTTCAAAACCAGGCATATTTTTAGTTTCAACGATAAAGGCCGTAATTTGGGTTTTTTCCTTGCCGTTTACGATTTTGGAAGGGGTTTTGGCCATCACTACCAGAACATCCGCAATGGTTCCGTTGGTGCACCATAATTTTTGGCCATTGATGAAATAATGATTTCCGTCCTCGCTGGGAGTGGCTGTCGTGCTCATTTTGGCCGGGTCAGAACCGACTTCCGGCTCGGTGAGCGCGAAAGCGGACACGGCTCCTTTGGAAAACAGAGGAAGATATTTTTTCTTTTGTTCGGGCGTGCCGAACATTTTGAGCGGTTGGGGAACGCCTATGCTTTGATGAGCCGATAAAAGCACGGCTGTTGAGCCGCAATGACTCGCCACAAGCGCAATGGCGCGGTTGTAATTGATTTGTGAAAGTCCCAAACCGCCGTATTCTTTGGGTATTTTCATTCCAAAGCAGCCCAGCTCGGCCAAACCCTTCATCACCGAATCCGGAATCAGGCTATTCCGGTCAATCGCGTCCGCATCGACATTCGTTTTCAAAAAAGTTTCGAGTTTTTTTACAAACTCATCGCCGATTTTCTTATCCGTGTCGTCCTGATCGGGAAATGGAAATAATAACTCCCAATTCACCTTTCCCGTGAAAAGTTCCCCCACAAAGCTCGGATGTTTCCAGGACTGCTCCCTGGCCTCTTCGGCCACATCCAAGGATTTTTGCTTTTCTTGATTTTCTTTGCCTTTCAAAAGCTCCATAAACCCTCCAATTGAATCACGAACACTCTTTTTGCAGCCAAATTTGAAAAAGCGGATCATCAAAAATGACTTGGCCTTTCGAAGAAGAAGATTCAAGGATTCCTTTGCTTTTCAAAGATTTTATCGAAGTAGCCAACGCGGGGCCGCTTTTAATTTCATATCTTTGTATGAGTTCCTGCGAATAAATTGCCGTCGGCTCATTGGCGCAAAGCCTTAATACCCGGCCCTGAAGGGTCGTCAAGGAATTAAGAAGCGTTTCAAAAGCATAGGCATTCTGTTCAACAATTTTATGCAAAATCTGCTCAATACTTTCCAAATTCACGTGCTTGATTTCAGGATTCTCGGCTATCAAATGAAAACACACCTGCTGGATATAGTTCGGCGTATTATGCACACGTTTTCTCAACTCCGTAATGGCGCGCTTATCACAGCTGATGCCGATGGTATTAAACCGATCCATCACCCAATCCGTAAAATCATCCCCTAAAATAGGGATGTCCACGGCTTGGCATGTTTTATAAAATGGGCCACTTTGGTTATTTAACATGTCATAAATGATACTTTTGCGTGAACCACTAAAAAGAAAAACAGTATTTTTTAATTCCTGCATCTGCTGCCGAATAGTCCCTTCAAGCCAACCTCCGTCTTCGATCTGCGAAACTTTCTGGAACTCATCGATGATAACTAGCACGCTGTCATCGAGTTTTCCAATGGCCATAAAAGCATCCTGTATCAATTCCCTGATGTCTTTTTCCGAAGAAAAATCAGTCTGAATGGAAAATGACGGTTGTCCAGTCGAGGGGTCCACGTCCATGGCAGGTATTAATTTTAATTTAGCTAATTTTTCGAGCGCATCCTTGAATTTGTGACCAAAATTTTGTTTTGATTTGATGGCCCTCAGTACTTGACGCAAAAAGTCCTTATGAGATGTAATGTTGAATATATCGATTAATAAGCATGCCTTGCCTTCACGACTCTGTTCTTTCATCAAATCCAGAAGAAATGAAGTCTTGCCAAACCGTCTGGGTCCATAGAGCACGACATTAATTCGGTTATCTAAATAAGCCCGCACATTTTTAGAAAAAGCTGGTAAAGGAAAATAATACTCACCCTCTACCGCTGAACCATATTTAAAAGGATTTTTCACTTTTTCCATATAATAATTTGTAACATTTTTATTACAAATTTTCAATATACTTCTAAGTTAATCTTGATAAAAATATAGCTAATTCTATGTGCTTGGTTCTGGGAAACATATCAAAAGGCGCAATCTCCTCCAAACGCCACCGGCCATGCTTTAACAACAACTGAAGATCCCGCGCCAGCGTCATGGGATCGCAGGATACGTAAACCAGCGCTTTCGCATCGCAGGTTTCGGATAAAAAATCCGCCAGTTTTTTGGAAATTCCCTGCCGGGGCGGATCCATAAAAACAATGGTTTTCTTACCGCCTTCTTCGCTCCATTTGGTTTCAAAAATCTTTTCAACGCGCTCTTCTATCACCTGAATGTCCTTACGGCTATGGTTTTGGCAGTTCATTCTCAAAGCCGAAACCGCATAGGGACTTTCTTCAATGCAGGCGATCCTGGGGACTCCGGCAGCAGATAAAAAAGTAAAAGTACCCACCCCGGCATAAAGATCATAAAAAACCTCCGGAGAAATGCGGGAAACAAAATCGGCTACTTTTTTTGCCAAAAGCTCAGTAACTTCCCAATTATTCTGAAAAAATCCTTTGGAATTAACAAGCAACTTCTTACCCAAAAGAACGACCGGGTAAAACGCTTCTTTTTCGTCCGAAAAAAGCTTTCCATCCTTGGAAACTTTGAAACTGATTTTATCTCGATTAGGCAGAGGCGCGGCGCGGCGCGCCCCTATGTTAATCATTCCTGCCAAATCAGGATTCAACAAATCACAATTTTGAATCTTAACCAAGGAAACATTGTCTTTTGAAACATACCCCAGATATTTTTTCCCGCGGCCTTCTTCTCCGACATGAAATGTGGCCGAGCGCCGGTATCCATAATCTTTTTTGCCATGGATAATTTTGGAAACACGATTTTTAGCTTCAGAAATTTTTGAAAAAATTTCCCGGACCTGTTCTTCTTTCATGGCCAGCTCCAGCAAATAAGAAGCATGCTGATACTGGCAGCCCCCGCAATAACCATAATGAGGGCAAGGAGGTTCTACGCGCTTAGGAGAGGGTTTTACTATTTTAACCGCCTTGGCTTTGCACCAATCTTTCTTCTCTTGCGTGATTCGCGCTTCGACAATTTCCCCGGGAAGCGCGTTTTCCACAAAAAAAACCTTGGAATCAAGACGGCTTAAACCGTCTCCTCCGAAAACACTTTTCTGGATTTCAAGTTGGATGGTTTTTTGGGTCGGCAAAACGTTTAGGAGATAACTTTTAGAATATGCTCAGCCATCATTTCAATAAAAATAGGATGGTCGCTTACAGTTCCCGCGCGGTGATACTTCAATCCTTTTCCTTCGGCCGTGGCTTTGGCTTCAATGTCCAAATCATAAATCACTTCCACGTTATCACACAAAAATCCGAGCGGCACCAAAAGCACATTTTTTAAAGAAGGTGGCAGCGCTTTAATCACGTCATTTACGTCCGGCTCAAGCCATAAATCCCGAGGGGTGCTGCGGCTCTGATAGCAGTAAGTCCAGTTTTTAATTTTAAGCTTTCGGGCAATTTCCTCGCAAGCTTCGGAGAATTGATACCCGTAGCAGCGATTTTCATTCTGGGGGGTGCTTTGCTGGCACATAGACGTGGGAATAGAGTGAGCCGTAAAAATTATCTGAGTCTGGTCTTTTTCATTTTGAGACCAGGAGGACCAAACCTCTTTAATCCTCTCCTCTTGCGCCAAAAAATAAGCGGGGTTTGATTCAAAAGGTTCCGTGTAAACAACGGACACGTTTTCGGCCAAAGCGGCTTTTCGGCCCTCTTCCGCTTTTTCATAATACCATTCACGACTCACAAAAGATCGAAATGAAGCCAAAACAAAACCCACCACTTTTTCCACGCCAAATTTTTTAAAACTCTCAAACGCGTCTTGAAAAGTCGGAATGGAATGACGATAGGCCACGCCCACGGACATCGGATAGCCTTTGGATTTTAAACTCGCCTCAAGAGCCGCTTTTTGCTTGTCCGTTATCGCGTTAAAAGGAGAAGCGCCGCCTATCACCTCATAATGATGATAAACTTCCTTGATTCTGGCGCCGGGCATGCGCGCCGTGCCGACAATCGATTCCAAAAAAGGTTGAACTTCGTCCAATTTACGAGGGCCGCCAAATCCGATTAAAAGAACGGCGGTTTTTTGTATCGTTTCCAACTCTGTTGGGGCGCACAGCTGTGCGCCCCTACGGGGTATATTCATGAACCATCTCCACTAAAGCAATTACATTTTCAACCGGCGTTTGCGGCAGCACGCCATGACCCAAATTAAAAATATACCCGGGCCGATTAGCCGCTTCTTTTAAAATTCGTCGGACTTCTTTTTTAATCGTCGCTAAATCCGTTAGCAAAATCTCAGGGTCCAAATTGCCCTGAATGGCCTTTGAAGGCCCGATTCTCTTCCAGGCATCCGCCAAAGAAACCCGGTGGTCGACACCGATAACCTGACCGCCAGCCTCGGAAAACATTTCCAAAAAATTCGAATTTTTGGTGCCGAAATGAATAACGGGAACGCGTTTGATGCTTTCCAGCAATTCTTTGGAATGAGGATAAACAAAATCCCGGTATTCTTCCGGGCTCAGCGCGCCCACCCAGCTGTCAAAAACCTGGACAGCATCGACACCCGCATCCACCTGGGCATTTAAGTAGCTTATTGTAGACTGAACCAGTTTTTTGAGCAAAATATTCCATCGACCCCTGTCTTCGTGCATAAACTTCCGGGTCAGGCTAAAATCCTTCGAAGAACCGCCTTCAATCATATAAGAAGCCAATGTAAAAGGCGCGCCTGCAAATCCGAGAAGCGGAATGGCTGAATAAAGCCTTTGGCGGGTTTGCTTGATACCCTCAAAAACAAAGGGCAAAGATTTGACCGGGTCCACATTTTTCAACCCGTCGACGTCAGCCGAACTCCGTAAGGGCGCACGGCCGTGCGCCCCAACAAGGAGAGAAGGTCCGTCGCCTTTCACATACTCCAGCTTCATCCCCATAGGCTCCAAAATCAATAAAATATCGGAAAACAAAATAGCGGCATCGGCTTTGATTTTTTCTTGAGCCGTGACCGTGATTTCCGCTACAAGCGAGGGATTCTTGCAAAGCGACAAAAATGAATTCTTATCCCGCAGATCGCGGTAATCTTTCATGTACCGCCCGGCCTGGCGCATCAGCCATACCGGAACAAAAGGCGTTTTTTCGCAACGGCAGGCTTTGAGAAAAGCGGAATCGCTTAGGGGCACGGCATGCCGTGCCCTTACATTCATACCATTATTTTCCTGAATTTCGTTTTGCATCCAAAATCCTTCTGCTCTTCTCTGCCACTGCGACTATCAGCGGACCCATCTTCGGACTTTCAGGCTCGATATCCACTTGAATTCCACGCGCTCGCAGCGCCTCGGAACAATCGGGACCCACGGATGCGACAACCATTTTATTTAGGGCTTCCTGTATTCGTGCGGGCGCGATTAATCGCGCCCCTACATCCAGCACATGCTCAATTTGCACGGCCGTGGTAAACACAGCGACTTGGGCTTCGCCCTTTAAAATTTTTTGAATCGCGGCTTTTAATGGCCCTAAATCATCTGGTAAGGCCCAGCGGTAAACAGGCACTTGAATCACATTCGCGCCGCGCTGTTTCAAACCGTCCATTAATTCGGGGTTGGGGACACCGTATTCTTGTACGGCAACGGTTTTGTTTTGAAGGCGCACGGCATTTTCATCCACGGTCTTTAACAATTCCCGCCAAGTATTGGGCTCAGGCACTGTCACGGCATACGGCACCCCCCATTCTTTTAACACGCGAATAGGCTTGGGTCCTCTTGGAATCAAAATCGTTTTTTTAAACCGGCTCATGATTTCTTCCCGGGGAAATTTGGTTTGCAAAATTTCAGCCAGCGCGCGGGTTCCCACTCCGGTCAAAAGAACCAAAATATCAATCTTGCCGGCAAACCATTTTTCGGCGAACTCAAAAACCTGAGGGTTATTTTCAAGCGGGACCTCTTTCATGGAAGGCGCGGAAATAGGATTCCCGCCTTGAATGGAAATTAAATCCGAAATGGTTTTTGCATGTCTGGCCTCAAACGCGACAACATTCAATCCGGACAGTTTTTTTTCACTCATCCCGCACCCTTCTCATTCAATACCTCCCGATAAACTTTTTCCATCTCTAAAGCCATTCTTGCCGGGTTACAAATAGACATCGCTGTCTCAAAACCCTTCTCCGAAAACGCCTTCGCTTTTTTTGGATTTTGAATCAGGTCTTCAATAGCACCGGCCAAGGCATCAGAATCTTTCGGCTTCACCATTCTTCCATTTTTTCCGTCTTGGAGCAATGTGTTGATGGCGGGAATATCCGTGGCAATAACCGGAATTTTTGCCAGCATAGCCTCGGCGATTGAAAGCCCGAAACCCTCCCGATAAGTGGCGGGATGCGCGAAAAAATCCATCACGGAAAAAACCGCGGTTGTGTCCTGAACCGCCGCTAAATGTCTAGAGTTATGAGGTAATCTTTCCTTCATCAACGCCTCAAGCCTTTCCTGCTCGCGGCCGTCACCTACAATCAAAACATAAAGCTTTGAAAATTTTGGAAGGATTTTATTCACGGCTTCTATCAAAAACTCATGGCCTTTATCGCGCACCAGCCTGGAAAGCGTTCCGATCACCACCGCATCCCGGGGAATCCCGTACCGCCTTCGCAAAAGCGCGCGGTCCTGCTGCCCAAGCCTGCGCAGAAACATATCCAAATCAACCGCGTTGTAAATAATTTGTACTTTTTCCTTTTTGAGGCCATGAGACTTGGTCAAATCATCGGCCACCCATTCGCTGATCGCGATTGTTTTCTCCCCCCAAGCCGGAAAAAGCCTGCGTCCAAACCGGCTCTTATAAAAACCATGCGCGGTGGAAACATAAGGGACGTCTGTTATCTTTGAAATAAAAAAAGCGATCGTTTGCGTCACTCGGGTATGCGCGTGCAAAATATCATAACCCTCTTCTTTTACAAGAGCTGCTATTTGCGGGATAGCCCAATAAAGTTTTGGATTTAATTCACTTTTAGTCCGAATTCTATACTCGTAACAGCAAACACCCGCCCGCGTCAGATTCGCCGTTCCCGCGCCACCGGAGGAAACCACGGAACTTAAATGGCCATTTTTGGCCATAGCCTTGGACAGGGTACTTATGTAACTTGTTATACCACCTATATTTATGTGTGTTGTCAAATGCAGGACATTCAAAGGTTTCTGGAATGGCATGACGCTATTATAAATGGGGAAAAGCGGATTAGAAAGAAATTCGTGGATTGATTAATCAGTATTTTCTAATTCAGTGGAATAAGGGGTTGTCACGCCATAATTCTGGCTCAATGACCGGATTTCGCCTAAAAGCTGCGGATTCTGGCCTTGTGTGGTCAATTCGCTGATAAGGTGGTAAACCTTATTAAACGCGTAACCTTTCATGATTTCAGGACCGCCTTTTTCCGCGTCATTTAAACTGCGGCTGAAAACAAGT
>JAHFFM010000157.1 GCA_023247935.1 Candidatus Omnitrophota bacterium
GTTATTCCAGTGTCATTGCGAGCGTTATTCCAGTGTCATTGCGAGCGTTATTCCAGTGTCATTGCGAGCGTTATTCCAGTGTCATTGCGAGCGCAGCGAAGCAATCTTTGCGTCAGGCGTAGACATAGATTGCTTCGCCCCTGCGGGGCTCGCAATGACACTGGAAACCAGGCTCACAATGACGCCGAGAACGAGGCTCGCAATGACACGGCTCAACGCTATGTCTTCACCCAAACTTCGCCGTTTTCAATTTTCACCGGGTAGCATTTCTGTTTAACGCCCGGAATCCCGTCGCATTCACCGGTTTTTAAATCAAATTTCCACGCATGCCACGGACAAACCACACTCATGCTATCGGAATGACCGTCCGCCAAAGGTCCGCCACGATGCGGACATAAATTATCCAGCGCGTAATACTGTCCTTCGGCTTTAAAAATCGCGATGGCGCCGTCTCTGCCTTGATAAAGAGCGGGATTTTGTTCGGAAATGTCTGCTTCTTTGCCTACTTTATTCCACATAAGCTGCGCCCTTTACGATTGTCCGCCCATTTTCAGAACGGCTTCAAAATGCTCCTGAGAAACCGGCTGCACCGACAATCTTACCGCCGGCTTTACCACCATCATGTCTTTTAATTTGGCGTTCGCCTTCAAAGCTTCGAGAGGGACAAATTGTTTGAATTTGGAATAAAATTCCAAGTCCGCCATAAACCACAATGGCTTTTGTTCGCTTGATTTGGGGTCAAAATGCTTGTCCTTTTTATCCCAGCTCGTGAAATCAGGATAACCTTCCTTATGGACTTTTGCGATTCCCGCGACACCCGGCGGCTCGGCATTGGAATGATAAAAAAGCACCCAATCCCCTTTTTTCATCCGGTCGCGCATAAAATTTCTGGCCTGAAAATTCCGTACCCCGTCCCAATAAGTCACTTTGTCCTTCTTAAGATCGTCAATCGAATAAACCGAGGGTTCTGATTTTACCAGCCAATACTGACTAGCGGATAGCTTTGTTTTCATTTTCTATCCGCTCTACGCTATACGCTACCCATAGCTTGTTGAATAATCGCATCCGCGTCTTCAATCCTGACTTTTTTGAACCATACGTTATCCGGCATAACCAGTACGTTGGGTCCCTCGGAGCATACGTCAAGGCAGCCGGAACGACTTACCCTTATTTGTTTCGATAATCCTTTTTGTTTTACTTTTTCTTTGAGAAGCTCCCGGATTTTTGTTCCGGCGGGCATGCAGCAAGCCCCCTCCGGACGCTCATTTTCACAGACAAATACGTATTTTTGGAATGGCGGGCGCGCAGCTTCCATGGTTAGCGAAGGCGCTTGGAACGGCTAAGAATAATTTCCTCGGGACCAGAATTTACGGCTTCAACGAACTTTTCCTCTATCACCATCATTTCCATGGAGTCCGCGCTTGTTTGACCCACGGCCCTGACAGATGGCTTGAGGCTATAGCGATCCGCGTTGGTCGGATGAGACAAAAGCTGTTTTTCAATGTGATACACGGTTTCATCCGGCACGATTTTATTGTTCAGAAAATCGTAGATGCGCGTGCGGGTGAGCGTGTTTTTATCCAAGTCCAAAAAATAAGTCATTTCGTATTGACCCTGGAGTTTTAACATTTGCCCGTCTTTAAAATAATACCGGTCCGTTTCATGGGTCACGATGGTGTCTCCGTCAAACGCGAAAACAGGCGAAATGCAGCCTGCGACCATCAATATAATTGTCATTGCGAGCCCCAAAGGGGCGAAGCAATCTCTGCGGCGAAGATTGTCCGCCACAGGACATCGGCGGACTCGTCCAAAAAGCGTTTTGTGGACGGACTCGCCGACGTTCGCCACAGAGAACGGCGAATCCGTCCGGACGAATCCGCCAACGTTTTGTGGCGGACTTTGTGGCGAGCTTCGTCGCTGCGGTCCTCGCAATGACACCGCCCTATCAATCCGTCTCATAAACAATATCGTCTTCGCTCCCATAAATTTTAAAAGCTTCGCCCCATTGCTTCGAATCCTCAAGATTCCAGGGCGCCGAATGGGATACAGGCTTTAAACGCAGCCCCCACTCGCCTCCAAAAATCAAAAATGCATATCCCGCGCCCGAATCCGCGATTTTCACGCAATGAGCGGCTTTCCAAACCCCATCTTTTGAAACGCCTATGACGTCCAAAACAACCTCTTGGCCACGCTCTGTTGCGCGTATCGAGCGAACCGGACGAATCCCTGAGAGTTCATTATAAACAAACTGCTCGGCATTCCCGCAATTAGGATTTTCCTCAATCTCAATCAACATAAAAAGTCAGTATACCAAATCAGCGGGTTCATTGAAATTAAAAAATTATATGTTATAATATAATTATGCTAATTATTGTTAAATTTAATGGAGGATTGATAAGATGAATGTCAGAATTCGTCCCGCTCAAGACAAACCCGGGTTTTTCACCGTTATTCCTGCAGGGCCGATTGATTCTGATACCTATCTTGAGTTTAATGAAAAAATCACTCCCCTGCTGGTTGAGACCACCAAAGGCATTATTCTGGACTTGGAAAGCGTGGATTATATTTCGAGCGCCGGCCTTGGCGTTTTGTTTACCATGAGAAAATTTTTAAAAACCAGGAACAGCGATCTTTTATTTTGCAATCTCAAGCCGCAAATTCGCCGTCTTTTTGAAATCGTCAACGCCCTCCCCAAAGAAACCATGTTCAAAAACGTTGAAGAGGCCGATGCTTATTTTTATAAAATGATGAGCATGGAAATCGAAAAGCGGGAAGACAAAAAATAAAAAGATGAGGATGAGTGAAATTGATTTACCCATCCTCATCCTTTTTCTGTTGCGGGTTCAATAAATCGTTCATGTCTAATTGCATAGCTTTGCGGCTGTAAGCGGCCGTGTCGATGATTTGCGTGTCCATGCGAATCGCGTCCTCCGGACAAACTTCCACGCAAAACCCGCAATAAACGCACATTCCCAAATCCAGGTCGAACGATTTAGGCATTTTTTCAATATTCGGATCGGGATTTTCGGTTGCAATAATGTTGATACATTTGGCCGGGCACACGGTCTCGCACATCATGCAGGCCACGCAGCGAGGAGAACCATCTTCCCTCTTGGTCAAGCGATGGCGTGTGCGTGTTCTTCTGGATAAAGGCCTCTGCTCTTCGGGATACTGAAACGTCACCGAAGCCTTCACATTCTTAAAAAGACCGACGCTGTGAAATATGTGGAGAAATAAATTCCTGAAAAAATGCCGCGACGTGATAGCCAAACCCAGAAAAAGGGACGGTAAGTACGTTTTGTCCCAAAAATTCAGCTCGGCCCGTTTGATATGTTTTATTTTTATCGCCATCGTATAAACCCCTTATGTGGCACTAACCTCTCATCACCACAACAATACTCGTCACAAGCATATTCACCAAGGACGCTGGAAATAAAATTTTCCAGCCCAGATGCATCAATTGGTCATACCGAAATCTGGGAAGAGTCCATCGGATTTGCATAAAAAGCCAGTTAAAAAACGCCACCTTCAGCATAAAAGAAACAACGCCCAGCGTAATCACCAAACCATGCGGCACCGCGCAGAAAGCGCCCCAGGGAAAATGAAACCCGTCGGGCATCAGATAAGGCGTTTGCCATCCGCCCAAGAAAAAAGTGGTCATGAGGCAAGCCACCAAAACCGTTTCCACCAAATCCGTTAAAAAAAACATGCCAAATTTCATGCCGCTGTATTCCACGAAATAGCCGATAATTTCCGATTCGCCTTCCGGCAAATCAAACGGCACGCGCTTGGTTTCGGCAAGCGCCGCCGTCATAAAAAGAAAAAAAGCCAAAGGCTGGACAAAAATTCCCCAAGCCGGCAGCCAGCCAAAATAATTCCCGCCCTGTGCCAGCACAATTTCGCGCGGGCTGAGCGAGCCATACGTCAAAACAATTCCCATGATGGAAATACCCATGGTGATTTCATAAGAAAGCATTTGAGAAGCCGCGCGCATGCCTCCGAGAAAAGCGTAATTATTGCCCGAGGTGAAGCCCGCCAAAATCACGCCATACACTCCCAGCGACATCATGGCAAACACCAAAAGAACGCCGGTGTTAATATCCGCCACCTGAAAAATAATGTCTCGCCCGTTCAAATGAAGCACGTCTCCAAAGGGAATGGAAGCGAATGCCATGAGCGCAAAAATCACGGATATCATGGGAGCCAGCGTGTGCAGAAATTTATCCGCGTTCTTCGGCATAAAATCTTCTTTCAAAAACATTTTCATGGCGTCCGCCAGCGAATGAAACAAGCCCAATTTATTCAGCGGCATTAAAAGCCAGTTCAAAGGAAACAGCCATTTTGGAAATAAAATCCACGCGCGATTGGCGCCGATTCTGTCCTGCATCACGGCGCTTTGCTTGCGCTCCACCCACGTCAAAAGACCGGCAAGGTTTAAAACCATGCCCAGAAACGCGCCAGCCAGAACCAATTTAATCCAAAAATCCGTCAATTTTTATTCCTTTGTGTCGTTCCTTTTTTTCCTATGATTTTATAATCCAACCCATGAAACGCCGTGTTTTCTTTGGCCAAGTCCTCAAAAACCCATTCCGCGCGCTCATATTTGAGCGGCAATCCGAGCACACCGCCAAGATCTTTCATAATTTCCCATGTGGCCCGCGAATCGCCCAGTTCATTAACCGCTTTTCGAATCCGCTGCACACGTCCCTCGAAATTGGTAAATGTACCTTCTTTTTCAGCATATGTGGCGCTTGGAAGCACCACATCCGCAGCATCCGCTGTGGCATTGGCGGTCCAACCCTCATAAATAATGAATGGTACTTTTTCGCGTAATGTTTTGAGCGTGTCAGCGCCGTAAATTTTGG
>JAHFFM010000158.1 GCA_023247935.1 Candidatus Omnitrophota bacterium
CGTCAAACCCTCGGAAATTGCGTCGCGCACAATGCCGGTGTCATAAGTTATTCTCGACACGAGCGTCCCGGCCTGGGTTTTGCCGAAATAACTCAGCGGCAAATAAATAATTTTTTGGTACACGATATTTCTTAGATCGCGAATTACTTTTTGGCTCACGCGATTCATAAAATAAGACTGCAAAAATTCAAAAACTAGCCGGAAAAAAGAGACCGAAACCGTGCAAACAATAAGCCAATTGAGCAGTTTCCACCGCGGCCATGAATTCAATTGATACACCCAGTCCATAATAAAAGGCGGGATTTTCTCCTGATGTGGAATCACGATAGGCTTGCCCGCCAACACCGTGTCCACAAAGGGAATAATAAGCCCCGCCACAGGCAATCCGGCCAATAGCGAGTTCATAAACATGGAGAAATAAGCCACTCCCATGTCCCTCAAATGAGGCTTTGCGAAGCTGACCATGCGATTATAGGTAGACATAGAGGGAGAATTATAACATGGTTGTGCTACAATACCCCCTTATGAAAAAATCCGTTCGCTTAGCGGTTATTGGCTCTGGAAAATTGGGCGCCCGGCATGCCGAAATGTATTCCAAAATGTCCGGCGTCGAACTTGTGGGCATCTGCGATATCCATGAGAATAAAGCTCAAGAAACCGCGTTAAAATGTAAAACCAAAGCCTTCACGGATTACCGCCAACTCTTGAGTATTGTGGACGCGGCAAGCATCGTAGTCCCCTCTCACAAGCATCACCAAATTTCAAAAGACTTTTTGGAAAATAAAGTTCATCTTTTAATCGAAAAGCCGATCACCACCAAGCTGGAAGACGCGGACGATTTGCTGGTTCTGGCCAAAAAAAATAATTGCACGATTCAGGTCGGCCACATTGAGCGTTTTAATTCCGCGATTCGCACTATCAAAGGCATTATCCGCAATCCCCGTTTCATTGAATGTCATCGCCTGGGGCCTTATGACCCGCGCGTGGCGGACGTGGGCGTGACGCTGGATTTGATGATTCACGACATTGATATTGTTTTAGATTTGGTGAAATCTCCCGTGAAGCACATTGATTCCGTCGGCGCCTGCATTCTTTCCAAAACCGAGGACATCGCCAACGCGCGCGTGCGTTTTGAAAACCACGCGGTTTGCAATATGACGGCCAGCCGCGTGACGCCCGACATTCAGCGCCGCATCCGGATATTTCAGGACAATGCTTATATTTCCATTGATTATGTGAGCCAGGAAGCGCAAATTTACACCAAAGACAACGGCAGTATCCATCACAAAAAAATTGATATCACAAAATCTGATTCTCTCAAGGAAGAATTGACGGATTTCATCGATTGCATTCATTCCCAAAAACGTCCTCTGGTGTCAGGCGAAGAAGGCCGGGAAGCGCTGGCTGTAGCGCTTGAAATTTCCAAACAAATCCATGCCGGCGGATAAAAGCCAAGCGCCCAAAAAAATCTTCATCATGGCCGGAGAGGTTTCCGGAGATTTGCATGGCGCAAATTTAATCAACCATCTCAAAGCGCGCTCCCCTTTCCCTCTGGAAATTTACGGCGTTGGCGGCGACAAGATCAAGGCCACGGGCGCCAAAGAGTTTTACGACTTAGCGCATTTTCACGTCACGGGTTTAAGCGCCGCGATCAAGAAAGCTCCCAAATATCATAAGGCTTCCAAAAAAATTTTTGCAAGTATCGAACGTTCTCGGCCCGATTTGGTCGTCCTCATCGACAATCCGGGTTTCAATTTGCTTATGGCCAAAAAAATCCACGCGCTGAATATCCCGATCGTTTATTTCATCGCGCCGCAGGTTTGGGCCTGGGGTCAAAAACGCGTTCACACGATAAAAAAATACATCAAGAAAGTATTGGTGGTTTTTAAATTTGAGAAGAAATTTTTCGAAGAGTACGGCGTGCCGGTTTCCTGGGTGGGTCACCCGTTGAAAGACATCGTGGAATTCAAAAAAACGGGCAAATCTTTTCCTTTAATCACCCTGATGCCGGGTTCCCGAAAAACTGAATTAAACAGCTTGTTGTCTTTGATGCTTAAAACAGCGGGGAAAATCCATGAAAAAATGTCCCAGGCAAAATTTCAAATGATCCAGTCCCCCAACATGCCGGATTCGGTTTACCAAAAAAGAGTCAAAGACTCTTCCGTGGCCGTTGAGCTCGTCAAAAAAAACAGTTATGACGCCATTGCTTCAAGCGATCTCGTTATCGTCTGCTCCGGAACCGCAACTCTTGAATGCGCGATCCTGGGCGTCCCTATGATCGTCACCAACAAAGGAAGTATCGTGACTTATCTTGCCGCCAAAGCTTTGATTAAAGTGGATTGTCTGGGATTACCCAACTTAATCCTTGGCAAAAAAAAGTTCCCGGAATTTTTACAATTCAAAGCCACCCCCGAAAAAATAAGCGCGGAAGCGGTTAATATTCTGACCAATAAACACCGCATGGAAGAAATGAAAAAAGACTGCGCCGAAACTTCCCGTCTCATCGGAGAAAAAGGCGCCTCTGTCCGCGCCGCCGATGAAGTCCTGGCCCTACTCAGTTAATCGTCTATCGCTTATCGCCCGCGCCGCGAAGCCCAAGCTTTAGCCCCAGCGACAGCCAAAACATTGTTTCTCCGGGCACGCAAAATTCCCGCCGAGAATTTTGCTCTGGTCCTCGCCGCGCTGTGTTCAAACCAGGTTTCCGTGGGCGCGTCGAGGAAGGTCCCTCCGAAGCAATGTTTTGGCTGTCGCTGAACAATATGCTTCTAGCTTAAACATATAACCAGCACTCAAAGATTCAATCTTCTCCTATCCAGACCTGATTGAATCGGCACTTCGTGCCTATGAATTGATTGGCGGGAAAAAAATCGGTTAAAACTAAATTACTTCTATAGTATCTTCAACGATGGCAATTTCTTCTTGCTGAAATCTCTCGAGTAAATACTTTTTAGGGCCGGATGAGGTTGAAAAGTGACCCCACCAAATTGACCCAAAAGCTCATTTTGGACTTCTAAAAAATATTCGGAAGGAACTTCGGTGTTATCATTAAACTTTAGCGGCAAAAGAAAACTAAATCTTGCCGTCCTACGCATTACTTAATCTTATAATCGACGGGCTTTGGAACGGATACGTAACCGATATTTTGATGATTCAGAGTGTTAATTACTTTTTCAGGAACGGAATATATTCCTCCTGTCAAAAATGTTACCGTGCACCCCGTGGCCATGACGGCTTTTAAAAAAAGTGCTTCGTTTTGTCCTTCTTTTGGTTTTATTAATTGCATACTAATAGCTTAACATATCATTTTAGATATCTATAATATAAATAATTAATCAATAATTAGCAAATATATATTTTTATTTACTCACACCAGAATTTAAAGAATTGGTAAGTGATTCGCTAACTCGTAATCCGTGATTTCGGCGCAATATTTTAACCACTCTATTTTTTTGTTCTCGATCAACGAATGGTAAATATGTTCGCCGAGTGTGTCTTTGAGGAATTTACTTTTCTGAGCAATGGAAATGGCTTCGCCTAGGCTTTGGGGTAAAGCAGGAATTCCCAGTTTTTTAAGTTCGATTTCGCTCATGGTTTGTATATTTTGTTCGATCGGATCAGGCAGCTTCAGTTTTTGTTTAATGCCTTCAAGTCCGGCGGCAAGCATCACCGCATAGGTCAAATAAGGATTGCAGGCGGCGTCCGGAAGTCTATTTTCCGCCCGGATAGCTGCCTCGTACCGCGGCTTATAGGCAGGCACGCGGACCAGCGCATTCCGGTTCTTTTTGGCCCAAATTACGTCAAAAGGCGCCTCAAAACCAGGCATCAAGCGTTTATAGGAATTCACCCATTGGTTGGTGACAATACACATCTCAGGCGCATACTTCAAAAGCCCGGCAATGTATTGTTTGGCGACTTTAGAAAGATGGTTTTTGTCGCTTTTGTCATAAAAAGCGTTCACATCTCCCTCAAAAAGGGATTGATGCACATGCATGCCGCTTCCATTCTCGCCTTTTAAAGGCTTTGGCATAAATGTCGCGTACACGCCGTTCTTAGAAGCAATTTCTTTCACAACCAAACGATACGTAATGGCATTGTCCGCCATGGTAAGTGCGTCCGTGTACCGCAAATCGATTTCATGCTGGCTGGGCGCAGCTTCATGATGGCTGGATTCGACGCCTATTCCCATTTCCTCAAGAGCGAGCACGGTTTCACGCCGCAGATCCGAACCCGCGTCAAGCGATGTCAAATCAAAATAGCCGCCCCGGTCAAGGGTCGTAACGGAATCTGAGTTTTTAAAATAAAAAAATTCAATTTCCGGTCCCACATAAAAGGTATAACCCAATTTCGAAGATTTGTTTAAGACCCGTTTCAAACAATAACGCGGATCGCCTTCAAACGGCCCTCCCTGAACATCTCTAATGTCACAAAACATCCTTGCCACCGCATTTTCCTTCGGACGCCAGGGTAAAAGCTGAAAAGTCGCCGGATCTGGAAAAGCACGCATGTCCGATTCATCGTTTCGCGCAAAACCTTCGATGGACGAACCATCAAAAAACTTGCCCTCATCCATCGCTTCTTTGAGCTCATCGATGGTAATGGCAAAACTCTTCAAAAGACCCAAAATATCCGAAAACCACAGGCGGACAAATTTAACATTATGCTCTTGAGCTTTGTTGAGCACATACTCTTTACTTTTTTTATCCGGAAAATGTCTTTTGGTCATAAAATTAATCCTCTGAAATAAATTTGTACCCGATGTTACGGACCGTTTCGATAAAAAGCTGGTTTTTGCCTTCGATTTTGGAGCGAAGGCGCCGGATATGCACGTCCACCGTGCGCGTACC
>JAHFFM010000159.1:0-3171 GCA_023247935.1 Candidatus Omnitrophota bacterium
TCTGACCACCGAGAGATACACCGCTTCCCAATTGATTATTGTAGATAGTATTGTTCAATACCTGCGCGTTACTCACTCCATACGAAATATCGACGCCAGTCGGATTATTGTAGACGAGATTATTGTAAAACTGAATGTTGATGCCATGATTGAGAGTCACACCACCCGCTCCATGCACCGATAGCTGATTGTCATGAATTCGGTTTTTACGAATCACGGCGTTATCGATTCCTCGACCGGTATACCCGTTATACAGCTGAATGCCGTAGCCTGAGTTACCATATATATCACACCCTTCCACAAGAAGATTCGGACTATCAAGATACATCCCATGGTCATGGTCACCATTGCCGTTATTGTGCACCTTCAGATTAATGAGTTGCACATCGGCAGTTTGATAGCCCCACGTAGATATCCCTGACAGTGGTGTATTTTTTACTTCGCTATTCTGGAGTCTGAGGTGCGTGACGCCCGCAAAGAACACCCCTCCACCGTCAACGATGAAATTATCAAAAATGACATACGCAATAGTTGGTGCCGCGTCGATAACACTGATCGTATTGAGATCGATATATTGAAGAGTAACTGTTTCTCCGGGATACCCTGCAATAGTGACCGAATTACTCCATGAACTGCCGCTGGGGATGTTGAAAAATTGCGTGCGGATACCTTGTCCGTAGTTGCCCTGCCGGAGATAAAGGGTATCACCAGCCTGCAGAAGGCTTATCCCTTTGGCAATCGTTTGACATGGATTCGACTGTGAGCACGAATTCGAATCCGACCCATTAGTGGCCACATAATACGTCGCGGCAAAGGCGGATGAAGTTAAAAGAATCCAGGATAAGACACTACCTAAGAGAACATTCATTAATCGTGACATCTTGACCTTTTTTTAATAACAGGTTACAGGCATCCGTAGCTTCCTCTATATAATGTGCAGGTGTAATTTTTGTTTCCTCCTGAAAATTTCAATGTTTAATCTTTTGATCCTTTAAAAACAAAAAACCCAGATGCGGCTTGTAAAGCAATCAAGCAACATCCGGGCATATAGATTTTATTCCGTCGATAAATGGGAGATGAGAAGATGGTCGCGCTGAACGGAATTCAACTCCCCATAGACAACCTTAATGTGTGATGTCACGCTAAGGTGAAGGAGCATTGTTGTCCATATGCAGCTCGACTACCATTCCTTCCGCACGCTCAAACTTTCCGACGGGTTAGGCTCGATCCTTTGCCTCTACTTGTCCTATCTACGACGAGGACCAGAGTAGAGCCCTACGAGATTCGAAATGACGCAGGGGCCCTTAGGTTTCCCTAAGTTTGCCGATTTTCTCAAAGAACGTCACGTTTTGTCAAAATGCCGCAAATCCCAAAGTACCGGGTATTTAATGTTAACTATAAAATACCCGCCAACCTGGGACAAGAGGGATAAACGGAGTTGCGGAATCGTTTCCTCAACAAGGTCATAATTTATGTAACCTTTTCATAAGAAGCGTCTTGCAAAGGTTTACAAAATTAAGCCAAAGAAGAATTTTGCTAAAATACCGGGATTCTCGGCAAAATCACCGTCTTCCTTCGGAAAAGCAATATCCTCAATTCTCGACGACAATTCTATTCTGATTACATTCTTCCCGTCGCTGGAGTCTACGGCGACAAGGTATATAGCTTTGCATAAATAAGGCTACATGTTAAGATGGTATCCTAACGAAAGGGATACCATGAAAGCGATTAAAATAGATGGAACGGTAAAAAAGATTGAGCAGTTGGTTACCCTCAGTAAACAAGCCATGCGAGATGGAGCTTATCGCGTTGCGACACGATTGCACGCCGTTGCTCTCAACATGGAAGGCAAAAGCGCACCAGAAATCGCTGAACTTCTTAAAGTCCATCGTACAAAGGTTTGCCAATGGTTCCGCCGTTGGCAAGAAGACGGCGTCAAAGGGATGTTGGAAGGGAATAGACCTGGACGACCAGAACGTTTGTCCCAAGAACAACGTCAAACCCTTACCGACATTCTTGAAAGTGGACCTGTGGCCTATGGATTCAATTCTGGCGTCTGGACCTGCCCAATGGTATGCAGGATTATCGAAGATGAATTTTCTATCCAGTACCATCCGGCACATATATCTCGAATCTTGCATGAGCTTGACTTCTCCGTTCAAAGGCCAAAGAAAATACTTGCTCGAGCTGACAAAACACTTCAATCCAAATGGACCCGATATAAATACCCCGACATTAAAAAAAAGCCAAAAGCGAAAAAGCTGCAATCCTATTCGAAGACGAAGCCAGTTTCCGGCAAGACCCCACGATCTGTCAGACATGGGCCAGAGTAGGTTGTCAGCCGGAAATTCCAAGCATGGGCCAACGCAATACATTGAAAATATTTGGAACCATCGAATTATACTGCGCACGGTTCCTTTATCATTTTCAGGATGTTTTCAATGCACAAACTTATCTCGAATATCTAGAAAAAGTTTTACGCAGTTACTCCCCTCGAAAAATCTATCTTATTCAGGACAATGCTTCTTATCACAAAGATCGGACTGTATGGGATTGGTTCAGCAACCATCGCAAGCATATCGAAGTCTTCAATCTCCCAGCTTATTCTCCAGACCTAAACGCTTTAGAAAGAATTTGGCGCCACACGCGCCATTGCGGCACCCACAACAGATATTTCAAAACACAATTAGAACTACGATCAACTTTAACTTCGACCTTTCGAAGCATCCAACACAATCCCAAGCAGGTCATGGGCTACCTTCACCCTTATCAATAAATTTATGTAGCCTTATTTATGCAAGTTTATATATCTCGTGAAATTTGATGATGCGCCGGATCAGGCCATGTATAAGATCGACGCCAAATCCTGGCTGCTCTTTTCCGAGACCGTGTACGACGCGAAATATGACTCTTTTGTCGAGAGTCTCGATAGTGACATCAAGATCGATGCCGGGATCTCCGATGAAATGTTTCGTCTGCCAGGAGATGCGGATACGGCAGCGGCCCCGGTCCCCCGGGCGGAACGGCCGCGGTCGAATGCGAGGAGCCGCTGATATGGAATTGCGCGCTTTTGTCAAATACCGCTTAGGATGGTTGCCAATCCTGATATTTTTCTCAGGCTGTTCGATGGCGTTCCATGACCAGCCGTCGACCGGACGACTGGAACAGGAG
>JAHFFM010000159.1:3181-4799 GCA_023247935.1 Candidatus Omnitrophota bacterium
ACTGTCCGTGATGGCCAGCCGCAATGGCTTATAGAGACTAAAATTTCAGGTGAAGAAACCTCCGCGCTCAAACATTTTAGCGGCTTTCTCACAAAAAAAACGGAGCCGATTCTTTTGGTCAAAAATCTTGAACGGGAACTCTTTCTTAATGATGTCAAGGTGAAAAAAGCAGGTGAATGGTTAGAAACGCTTGAAACATGATTCCATTGCTTCATGGGCTGGCCGATGGGTGCAGTATTTGAGGACTTTTGGGGAATTTTTAGAGAGAATATATGCATAAAAATATTAAAATCCTGTTAACCTGTTCAATCTTGATTCATGGTGGGGTTAACTTATTAGCTCCAATTTATGCCCTTTTTATAAAACAAATTAATGGCAGTTTATTAGATGCAAGCGCTACTGTTGGGTTTTATGCAATTCTAAGGGGTGTCGCATATTTTCTATTTAAAAAGGTCGATGAAAATAAATTTGACCGCAGATTTATGATTTCGTTAGGATACTTTTTATTTTTTGTTGGTTATATTTTTTACATTTTCGCCACTAATGTCATTCATGTCTTCTTTATTCAAGGAATCTTAGCGATAGCGGAAGTCATTATTAATCCCTCTTGGAGTGCGGTGATAGCAACTTCTTTAACAAAAGGAAAAGAGCGAGGGATTTATTCAGATTTTTATGGGTATAGGTCGATATTTGAAGGAATAGCCGCTATTGCTGGTGGATTTGTAGCATTAAAATTAGGGTTTAATACTTTATTTGTAACAATGGCAATATTTGCCTTGTTAGCAAGCATCGTAAGTAGATTTCTAAAAGAATAGAAAACGTCATGCATAAAAAAATTTACATTCAGACTTGGGGCTGCCAGCTGGACGCACTACCTACTGACTTTAGTAAGATTTTTAGGGAAAATTTATGAATAAAATTAATGCTACAGATTTGATTGTTTTTCGACCTCAAGGAGCCAAAGTGTCTGTAGAGGTGAAATTAAAGGATGAGACTGTTTGGTTAACACAGGCTCAAATGGCAGAACTATTTCTAACTGAACGTAGCGTCATTACTAAACATATTCGTAACATATTTAAATCAAAAGAGCTTACGAAAGATTCAGTATGTGCATTTTTTGCACATACTGCTACTGATGGCAAGACTTACAAGAGCCAGTTTTATAGTCTGGACATGATTATTTCAATTGGTTATCGAGTCAATTCAAAGCGAGGCACACAATTTCGTATTTGGGCGACAAATATCTTAAAACAGCATTTGATACAAGGTTATACCATCAATGAAAAAAGACTTAAGGAACAAGCAGATAATATTAAGAAGCTTCAACAAACAGTAGCGATGTTGGCTGATTTAAGCCAACGCAAAGCATTGACCAGTGATGAGGCAGCCGGTTTGTTTGAAGTCATTAAGAGTTATAGCTATGCCCTCGATGTTCTTGATGATTATGACCATGGCCGTGTTGAAATCAAGTCAGCCACAGCTAGAGAGAGCTATCAATTAACTTATGATGAAGGTAAGCGTCTTATTGAGCAAATGCGTCAGAAGTTTGGAGTCAGCGGTTTATTCGGTCGCGAAAAAGACGGCTCATTTAAAAGTGCTTTAGGGGCGATTTATCAAA
>JAHFFM010000022.1 GCA_023247935.1 Candidatus Omnitrophota bacterium
CCGTATTCTCCACGACCATCCAGGCTTCAATGGTGCGGCTCATGTGTTTGACCAAAAACTCATTCATCCCATAAGGAGTGATTTGCGGAAGTCCATCCAAAATTTCCACATCCAGGGCATGCGACGAATGATTGGTCAGAGTCACGCATCTCGCCAATGCCGCGATGGACTCACCGGGAATCGTATAGTATGTGACCGAAACTTCTATTCCGGAGCCATGCCCTTTTTCGGAAATCGTGAGTTCATGTGAACTGATTTCCATGTTGCGCTGAATGACGCGATAATTTTCAGAAGCGTCCCGAAACGGCTCATAAAAAGAGTACTTATCTGCGGAACCGCCTGCAGGTTTTATTTTTAAAAAGGTACGAAAGCCAACAGACGTTACCATTTGATAAGCTTTGTTGGCGGGGAAAAATTCAAGAATAGCGTTGTCTTTATTTCGCGTGCCAAAACTGGCGATGGCTTGCCCGCGGTTCACATAAAAAACCCACATCGGCGTGCCATAAAGACCCGCGATTCCGGGCAGAAAATTACTGAAGGGTTTTTTCTGACCGTAATTTTTAATTAAAAAAGAGCTGTTTTTAGAAAGTTCGTAGTCCATAGCCTATGTTGATAAATGATAAAAGAGTAAAAGATCTATTTTACCTATTTGGCCTGCTTATATCTATGAAATTCTAGCTCTCATTTGCTGTTGATTCAGGATAGCCAATTGAGCTCTGCTTCTCTCAAAAAGAGCCCATTTATAGGATTATATTTTTGATTAAAATTATATATAGATTATTGAAATTTGATAATCCTTAATGTAGACTTTATTTAAAAGGCAAACGGTTCGAAAGAGCCGGACGCCCGCCTGCCAAGCAATACCGGTAGTCGGGTCTGCTCGCGAAAGGAAAGACGGCGGGCAGGCAAAGCCACAAGCCTAAGGCGGGTAAACCCCGAGATGGCAGTTGAGCTACCGTCGTTCAAAGGACGCCGTAAATGAATAAAAAAGTTATATTTTTAAGTCTTGTTCTGGCCTTAGCGCTGACTGCCCCTGGCTGGGCCGACTCCAAGTCCGTTTCCGTTCGGGTTTCTTGCAGCGTGAAGCCCATGATTCAAATGAATGCCCCCAGTTTCCGCCACATTAAAGCTGAGACAAACCTCGAAAAGAAATACCAGATGACAGAGGATATCAGGCAAACCTCCAACGGAAAAGTAAAGCTCTACAGCCTCACCGCCCTGTAAAAGATTATGATCCTTTATTGACGTTTCCGGTGTCGTCGCTCTGGTCTTCTGTTTCGCCCTGGGCTTCTTCTTGAATCTGTTCTTCGCTGCCTTCTTCGGGCTGGCTTTCCAAGGAGTTTTTTGACTTCGCTTCTTGAGTTTCGTTTGAGGCTTTTTCCGTTTCCTGCGCCGGTTCTTCTTTTTTCAATTCTTGTGGTTGTTCTTGCGCAATTTTCTTAGGCGTTACAGGAATATTCATGTCGGAAAGCGTGGAAGGCTCCACGGACATTTCCACCCTAATCGGCGTAGGCGCTTCAAATTTATCCAATTGAGCGCTCAAATCCACCAGCAATTCATTGCTGCCAGGCTTTAAATCATCAAATAAGTACCATCCGTCCTTATCCGTAATGACTTTTTGCGCGCCCAGCAACACGGGAATCGCGGCAAGCGGCGTTTCGTCTGCATCCATAACCCGGTTGCCATTTTTGTCCGAAAAAACGCGGCCGGTAACCATGCGTTTTGGGCGGAGCGGAAACGAAAGTTCATAACGCACGCCCTCAAAAAGAGTAAAATTTTTCTTGGGTGTCTGAGACGGTAAATAACCTTCAGGCAAAGAAGTCACCACCAAAGAAATCGTGTGATCACCAGCCACAAGATTGGAAAAAGTGTAAACGCCGGAAGCATTGCTCCACACCGATTGGCCATTCTCAAGCATTAACTTCACTGTGGATATGCCCGGCTCATTGTTTTCGTATTTTTCATTCCCATTTAAATCATTGAAAATCACGCCGGTGAGATCTGAGCGCGGCGTGAGTCCGAAATCAGCCTGCTGCGTTTTGCCTTGCTGGATATCAAATTCTTGATTCAACGAGCCGGTGGGCACAAAACCGTATGGAATTTTGGAGTTCTCAAGAGCCAGCGTTACTTTCTTACCGGCCACGGATTTAATTTGGTAATAACCATTTTGGTCGACAAGAGCCTGCTTTCCATCCGAAGAAAGAACCGTCATGTTCGGAAGACCCGGTTCATTCGGCTGCCGCACGCCGTCGCCGTTCACGTCTTTGTAAACATAGCCTTCAAATGAGCCAACGGAACTCCAGCGCAAGCCCGTGTCAAAACCCCATCGCATTCCGGTGTAAAACTGGGCCTCCACCCTTTGTGAAGGCAAAGAAGCGTTTTCCGCCACGTACTGAGTCAGGCTGCCCGTCAAAAAAAGCTCCAGATCTTCAAATTCACGGTAATAAACACCTCCCGAAACTTCGGCACTGTCTTCTCCCGCCATAAAACTATTGGTCGATTCTGTTTGTTCTTCATCTCGAATTCGAAACCGCGCTTCCATAAAAAAAGGCGTGTCCCAAAGCTGGCGGCTGGTGTCGAGAGTATAAACTAAAGCGTTGGGATGCGTGTACCGGCTGATTTCCGGCTCTTCCAAAGCATTCCATTCTTTTTGAGCGGAAAAATTAATGCCCCAAAACAACGACGTATAGAAACCCAGCGTCACTTGATTTTGCCGGTAATTGCTCAAAGAACTTGTTAGAAGCTCGTTCGTGCGATAATTGTACCGGGTAAACATCGTTGCCTTTTTTCCCCAAAAATCGAATCGCTCATTGTATTGAGCGCCCAAAGTGCGGTATCTCGAAGGCCCGATCCGGCCCGTATCATCCATATTCTGAAAATTAAAAGTCATGTTCACCTCGTCGCAGGGAAAATAATTGAGCGCCATATCCGTGTGAAGGTTGACCGCATCCGGGTCAGTGGGATTTGGAATCAAACGGTCACGAAAAATATCAAACGAGCCATTGTAAGCCCAGCGGTCAGAAGGATTCGCGCTCACATCCAGCAAATAACCCACTTCGCCTTGCCTGGACGGCGGGCCCACCATGGTAAAAAATTTCTTGCTGATGTCCCGGAATTCATTTTTAATCCGAATCTTCTCGAACTTGGTCGTGAAAGAATGTTTATTTACGAATTTTTCGTCGTCAAAATCGGTTTCGTTGTTCATTGTGACATTGGGGCCTAATTTCAATTCAGCCTGTCCGCCGTAGCCCGCGCGGTTCAACTCATCTTGCCGCGAACGGCCTGAGCCGGTGAACACACCGCCCTTAACCTTGGCATTGTCATTCACCCGGTAATCCGCGTAAGTACCCGAAAGAAAAGAAGACTTGGTTCTTTCAGACAAAAGTCCGGGCGAGATGGTTCCAAACAAACTGGAATTTTCACGGCCGTAAAACGTAGCCCATTGAAGTTTTTTCTGTTCGTCCCAATGCTCAAGCAATCCCCCCCGAACTTTTGCGGTAGGAAATATCATCAAATTCGGCGAAACCTGCGAATCGCCGACGGCGGCGTTGAATTTGTCGAAACGTCCGATTTTACCGTCCTCCAAACGTATCCGCGCTTCGGATAGAAGAGTTTTTCCTCCCGCCTTTTGCAATTGCATGTTTCCGGATAAATCACCGTAAGGGGTGTCCCCTTCTAATTTAAAATTCTGGTTAAAGTCAGAGCTGCTTCTGGGCATATCGCGGAATTTAACGCCATTATAAGAAGCGGAGCGGCTGTTGTCGTAGTTGAAACGGAAGGATCTGTTTTTTTCAATCGCTTCACGCTGGCGTATTTGCAGATGGCTCAAAACCACTTTGGGAGGAATGACTCGGATGGGAACGGTGGAACGTCCCTTGGAATTCCAAATATGGACATAAGTGGTCCCGATATCCGAGCCGGTTACTTTCAGCGTTTCAGAATCCACATTTTCAAGCAGCACGATTCCTTCATCCGTGGGAATAAATTTCGTCAGCCCTCCCACGTTTTCAATGAACAAAGTCTGTCCGGATTCCAATTCCACCGTTGTCTGAGAAGAAATAATCTCGCTGAGCGCCCGGCGAATAGCGGCGGGTACCGGAGTTCCGATGCTTTCTTCGCGCTCAATCCGGTTTTCAAATGCTTTTTGGAAACCGTCTTCAAGGGCTTTTTCTTTGTTATTTTTTTTTGGCTTGTTCTCGCTGACCCATTGATCTTTGAGGGTGTAGAAATTGGCGTCGGCGGCAAGTGCATTTTCTTTCAACGCGAAAGAAAAAAAGACCGCCAGAGACAAGAGTGGCGCCGATAACAAAAAGCGGATTTTCATGTTACGGGACTTGTATGACTTCTTCTTTGACGATCGTTTTGCCTTGTCCGAGGTCGTAGGTGAGTAAAACTTGGTGAGGTCCTTTGGGTAAACGGCCTATCCATTGGCTTTTCCGGATTTCGGAGCTTTGCGGAAAAGTATAAATCTTGTTCAGATCGCCCCTGCCCAGCACGGTGCCGTCCTGATCCATTATCAAAAGATTTCCTGAGAGAGCAATATCCACATTGCCCGAGTTTTTGAAAGCGGTTTCGATTTCCATGGGTTTATTTCCTTCGGGCGGCGTGATCTTCACGGACGTAACTTCGCCCTCTCTTTGCGTGGTGCCTTTTACGTGAATCAGAAAAAGCGCGCCAACGCGGCCCGCCACAAGAACGCTCACCCCGTCTTCGTTTTGAGCCGAACCAAGAATGGTTTCAAAAAATAAGACGGAATAATAAGCTCCTTTTGCATCCGGAGGCACGGTCACCGTGTACCTGGCGGCTAACTTCCCAAAAGGCGAAAGCTTTGTATCGCTGGGAGTATAGGTAATCCATTTCGAAGCGGACAAAGGCGTTGAACCCGCGGGAGAAAACTTTTTTTCACCGGAACCGCCGGCTACATAAACCCAATCCTCCAAATACACTTTGAGCTTTACTTCCTCCTCGTCCGGATTTTCCGTGGTAATTTCACCGGAATAGGTTTCGCCGGGAGCCAACTCCAATTCAACTTTAGGGTTTGAAATACGAATCGTGGACGCATGGGTAAATGGGGAGTACCCCGTTAAAAAAATGGCCGAAAAAATGAAAATAAGTGGGATTTTCTTCAAAAGATTTACATTTCCTTTATTAAAAACTTAACATATTTTATCAAACGAATAATTTTGTGTCAATTTAACTTCGACAATTCCCTTCTTCGGTTCAAGAAGTGGTCAGAGTATAACGGATCGTACCGGAATAAGCGCCGCTTCTCTGATTAACGGGTATCTTTTCAGTGGAACCGGCGGTTTTGGAAGATAAAGTGTAAAGCATGGAAATAACCCTCGACGATCCGGAAGGGTCTGAAAAAACAACGGGCACGTTTTTGGCCGGGCCTGAAGAGGCAATTTTGGCGCCCAAAGGAATCGCCGCGCCGCCATTCTCAGCAGCTGAATAATAGGGCTCAACCGCTAAAGCGCCGGCGGGGATGGTTTCCGTGCCTCCACTTCGGACGAAATCACTGGCTTGATGAGTGATCTCATAAGATTCTCCCTGTGCGCTCGCCTGAAGAAGAACTTTGAAATAACGGTTTGACTTTAATTCATCTCCGGATATTTGAAGTTCTCCAAAATCAAGAGAAGGAATTTCGGCTCCGGAGGCGCCGTCAAAAATTCGAACGTTCAAGGTTAATTGGTTTGAAACAGAAGCAGTGGTCTGGATAGGGTCCGCGTTTAAACCGGCGGCTTCACAAAAAGTAAATTTTAAACTAAGGATTATTGCCGAAAGGAGAACGGAAACAAATAAAGACTTGGTGAATGGCTTCATAGCTTGCATCTTAAAACCTTTATCGTGAATGCGCGTTTGACCGCACATTCACGATTTAAGAATTAGGCCGTAACGGTAATAGTAACCGTGCCGGTATAAGTTCCAGCTGCTTGGCTTTGAGGAACACCGGATGTTGCGCCTGCGGCCGGATCATCCGTCACCGAATAAATGGCCTGGATTGTCCGTGAAGCTGCCGTACCGCTTTCACTGGTATAAAGCGTTCTGGTACCAACCCAAGAACCTTTGGGTCCGATAGAAGCTCCTGCCGGAAGAACTGCGCCGCCATTATCAGCCGCCGCATAAACAGGCACTACGTTCAATGCGCCGCTAGGAAGACTTGCTGAACCGTTAGACATGCCGGTACCCACTTGGGTGATGGTGTAAGGAAGTCCTTGCGAGTTAGCGGAAATAAAAGCTGCGACCGCTCCCGTTCCTGTCGTGCTGGTTGGAGTCGAGCGAAGGGTTCCTGTTCCAATATCCACCAATTGTCCGAAATTCATGCTGCTGATGGTAGCGCCGGCAGAATCATTTTTCTTCAAAAGTACATTCAGTGTAAGTGCTTGAGCCACCGTCGCCGAAGTGGTGATGGGCGCCGTTGAGGATGAAGCAGCCATAGCGGAAAAAGGCATAGACAACAACATTGTTGCAACCGCCAATGCCAATCCAATCGTTTTTTTCATTTTTTTATTCTCCTATTTTTTGTTTCAGGTTTCTCTTCCGCTACCAAAAATAAAAAAAGCCGGGCTGCGAAGAAGTTTCCCTCTTTGGCAACCCGGCCAACCAATTTGATTTGGTTCCGTAGGCTTTGCGCCCCACCCTCTCAGGTTTTACCATCCCAATCTATGGGGGTAAATTCATGCTTTCGCATGAAGGTTTGCGTTTTACAAGAAGTACAGTTTAAAAAGATCGTATATCTTATGAGAATAGATTACCTGACATTTTTTCGGAAATCAAGGCTAAAACAAAAAAACTTTTTTATTGTAAGTTAATTAATATCAGTTAGTTACAATACTTTATAATAAATTTTAAAAAAATATTTTAAAACTTACCTATAAAGTCGTTATGGAATACTTCAACTCGGAAGTGTAAGAACCGGCCTTGGCTTCTTTAGGAATCATAAGAGTGTAGTTCACCGTTAAATCCTCAGGTGTTCCAGCATTATCTGAAATATAGATAACCGTCTCCCCGTCTTCTACCGGTTTCGTTGGCGTGCTGGTATTTGTCTTTTCGGCTGTGGTGGAAAACTGGAAACTTTCTTTAGGAATCACTTGACCTTCCACATGCGTCATTCTTCGTGGAACTATTTGAGAAATTTGATAAGGTAGGCCTAAGTTGCTTTTGGCTGAAAGAAAAACGCGCCGCTCCTGTTTTTCCTCACCAGCTTTAAACACGCCAAAATTCAAATCGCGGCCCTTGTCAAAACTGACATCTAAACTAAAAATAGATTCTATTTCCACGGTCACAGGCAAATTAATCACTTCCTGGGGCACAAACGGAGAAGTCGATTCCACGCGAAAACTTAAAACACCCCGGTAAATCCCGGATTTTTGTGAAGCTTCGGGCGTAAAGAAATATTGCAAATTAATGCTATCGGAGACGCCCCATTCATTAGAAGTGTAAAGCAAGTTTTGGGATAAAGGCACTTGAGTGTTGGCTCCGCTGGACAAACTTCCCTGCGCATTGCCCGTCGGAGAAAAAGTAAACTGCTCGGGACTTAAAATTTTTCCATCCGCTGAAGCCAGGGGTTCTGTAAGCTGTTGAAAAATGCGATAAACCGTGCCGGCATTGCTCGTGATATCCACTTTGAGATTTTGCGACGCTACTTTTCGCTCTTTCGTGATTCTTCCTAAATCAATATTTTTAATTCCTTTTTCATTGGTGATATTGAGTTGAAATTTCGGATTTATTTCCACGCGCACATCCAAGGTAACAGTGCTTGGTGAAAATGCCGACTGGGCATTCACCGGTTCTGCCGTGTAAGTCAGTTGGGTTCGATACAATCCCCCCGGCTGATTTTCCGGCACGCGGACGTTAAAAACTAAAAGAAATTCATCGGCACCCCCCGCGTTATTCGAGGTATAAATTTGAGACTGTCCCATCGAAACAGGCGTTTCCAATTGCGTGCGAAGTGTTCCCAAGGGGTTCGACGGAGAGAAAACAACAAACGAGCCCGAAGGGATGGTGTTTCCGAATTCATTTGTCAGAGGTTGATACATATTTTGAAGCAGCCTGTATTGAACGGTTTGATTCGTGTCGATAGAAACCGTAACCTCTTCGTTTCTCAATAAGCCCTCAGAGTCAGACCTCGGAACATCGCTGGCGGAAAAATGAATGGTTTGCCCGCCTGTTCTAGGGGTAACCGAAAGCTGAAAAAGAGCCCAGGAATCCTTTGTTAAGCACAAAATCAAAACCATCATGAAAACTACCCGGAAAATATTCTTTTTCATGTTTAAAATTCCCCCGTTAAAGAAAGACGAAGTAAATGCTCGGTGTCCAGCACCGGCAACGAAAAAGAATTAGTGCTGTACGGCGTCACTTGCGGCGAATCGGAACCCAGGCCAAAAACACCGTACTCTGAGCGAAACACCGTCGAAGCGTTTAATTTGTAATCACAGCTGGCGTAAAAATTATGGTGGTCACGGCTCTCCAGATCCGAAAAACTGGAGGAAATAAGCCTGGGAACATCGATTGTCTTCGAATGCGTGTAATCAAAGAAAAAGGAAAGTTGTTTGGAATAATCAAAATTAACGCTGATGCCCTGATGATTGACATTATCATCAATGCCGGACGCGAAATCGTATTCATTTTGGGCTGCGTGGAAAATAAATTTTAACTGCTTGTGAGGCTGGAAAATGATCCGCTCACGAAAGACGTTGAAATAGTCATAAGGCGGGACGGCATTTAATGCTCTTTGCCCGTAAAGAAACGTCGTCACGTGGTCAACCAAGAGACCTTCCACGCGGTCATTTGCATCGCGAAACGCCCCATTCAAAAGGCCTCTCGGAAAATCCGGAATATCGTTGGTTCTTTCGGCATATCCCTCAAAAGTCCATTCATCGTTCATGACATATTGGAGAGCCGCCGAATAAGTGAAACGGTCCGCGTCGGCGTCGGCAGGCACATCCAAATTCTGTAAACGCAAACTGGCCGGGTCCTCATAACCCGCGAAATAAAAATTCGCTAAAAAAGGCTCTACGTACGGCGTCGTGCTTGGCATGCCGTGCCATCTAAACATGCCTTTGGCCGTCCATTGATCGTTTATTTTATACGTCACTTCATCCCTCGCGACGGTTTCAAGATAAGCGGTGTTGTGTTGTTTGTGCACGTTTCGTACGTCCAGTAAATTTTGAAAACGCTCTTTAAACAATTTTTCCTTCCACTGTGCCCGAAGCACGATGCGGTTCCGGTCAATACCGTCGCCTATCCTGAAATATTCCAAATCAGGCGAATACTCTTGAAATGTGAGATGATTCCCCCAAAAATGGTCATCCCGGGTGTTTGTATACCGTGAAAGATTGGATTCAAATTCACGGTCCATTTGCGTATAGCTCAAATGAAGTTCCGTATGACGGTCTATCTCTGCATGGTCAAAACTTGAATCATAAGCGAGTTTATAAGCATAGCCTTCGTCTGACGATTTAATGCTTTCGTTCGTCAATAAATCACGCTCCCGGTGGGACCCGGCCATTTCCGCTTTGATATCCGTCCCCTCTTTAAGAGTATACCTGGTATCCACGCCCAAAACCTGCGAAAAGTCCGCGACACTGTTGTTAATCAATCCCGTTCTGAAGGTATACGTGCCTCCCACCATCAAATCGTCGTTGATTTGATGCTTCACTCGGAACGCGCCTGGAACATTGTTCGCGTCTAAAAAACTCTCATCCCATGGCGTAAAAGGCGAAGCCACGGTTCCCACAAAATACGTTTGGTCAGAGCTGGCTTCAAGGGAAGCGCCGCGCAAAAGCACCAGCCTGTTTCCCGCTGAATCCCGAGCCAAAAAAGAAATGGCGTCCGAATAGTACCCTCTTTTTAAAGAGTGGTCCGAAAAAAATTGGGCTGGCACATAATCATAAAGCCAGGGGCTTTGCTGCCAGTAATCGCGATGGTTGGATAATTCCAAAGGGTCATCCGTGGAAAGCGCTTGGCGTTCATCCGCCAAAGCAAAAAAACGCGCATGCCAATTGTCCTCCGTGACGTCCATCCAGAATTTCCGGATAGGGCGATATTCGTAATCAATATCGAGTTT
The DNA here is from genome assembly GCA_023247935.1 of Candidatus Omnitrophota bacterium. Taxonomy (GTDB): domain Bacteria; phylum Omnitrophota; class Gorgyraeia; order 2-02-FULL-51-18; family 2-02-FULL-51-18; genus JAHFFM01. Next base: position 10,070 of record JAHFFM010000022.1, read on the forward strand.
AGGGATGGTAAAAGGAATTCCCCCGGTGGCGGCATTGTAATCATAGAAACCATGGACAACGGTGCCTCCGGCCAGATGACCGTCCTCAACTTCAATCTGAGGGATGGCTACGGAATCCGTGACGTCGGAGCGGTAAATTTCATTGAGAGTGGAGTTGGAAGCCCCGAAATATTTCAAATTATAGCGAAGGGTTTCGCCGCCAATATCGCTTTTTTGCACCTGTTCGCCCGTGGTTCCCACCCAGGACCAGGGGTCATTCACAATATCGGTGTAAAAACTGATTTTGCTGCTGGGCGCGAAATCAACCATCACTTCATGCTGGCTGTAAATGGCGGGGTCAAAAGTATTGTTGAGTTTTTCGCCAAAAAGATAACGAAAATTCCGTTCCTGCAAATCCGCATTAGCATCATTGCCCACGACTTCCCCCGAAGATTCCACGCCAGCGGTCATGCGGTATTTTCCAGTCATCTTGACATATCCGCCGGGCAAAGTTTTTTCCGCGTCGTCCAAGGCTTTTTCGGTAGCGACCGACTCTTGAGGACTCGAGGGAGTGTAGCCAGCATCTTCGGCGGCAGCGGCTGAGGGTGCCATTCCCTGAAAAGAAGCGGACCGGACTGGATTAGAAAAAAAAATTAGGGAGAGGGCTAGAACCGCCGCTTTGGAAGATTTTGTCATCCCACTCCCTTTTTTCACAGAGACTTGAGAAGCGTCAAAATTTTAGCCGTTTTCTTGTCTTTTTTGGCATAAGCTATCGGAATAGACCAAATAGCCATATTTCGATAATAAGCGTCTCCGAAGCAATATTGCCCGGTTTTAGAATCAATCATATCCGGCTGATCCCATGGGTTTCTCTGCCGCTGGACAGCATTTTCCCATAATTCGTAAGCAGGTTTCAATACCTTCTTAAGAGGAAAACCGCGCATTAAAGACAAGCTGATCCAAGCGTAATTCATGCCAAACCAGATGTTTTTTGCATGAGGATTCGAAGTATCGAGGTGGCTGTCGGAAAGAACGGAATTCACCAGTCCATAACGCGAGTGTTTTGAATTTTTCTTTAAAATATTTTCCAAAGCTGTGCGAATCTTGGAACTGTTGACAGTATCCCCCAGCCCAAGAAGATCCGCATACCATTGCCCGTTCAGCTGCGAAAGCGCGCAGGTTTCACCGAAATATTCGCCATTCCACAACTCACTTTCAAAACTGGTTGTACCTTTCAGAAATCTTCTGTGACATTCAAGCGCAAAAGCCCTATCCCCCATTTCCTGAGCCATGCGGATTGCGGCCAGCAAGGCAGCCAAATAAAGGCTGGCGGTGTAAGAATGAGCCCCCTTGAATTCCCAAAGATCAAAAGTCTGATCTGCGCCCTCATGGTCAGGAAGCCCGTTTCCATCCTTATCATTTTCAAAACACCAGCCCAGCGCCGATTTCACATGGGGATAAATTTTTTTCATAAATAATTTGTCTCTCGACCAAATAATGTCCCGGTAAGCCATCAGCACAAATTTTGGATTCAAGTCTTTCCAAAAAAAGAAAGTAGTGCCGTTGGAAGCGATGTCGATGCGATTTCTACCCAGGTCGTGAGGCACGTAGCCATCGGGACGCTGTGCCTTCGCAAATTGCCACAATTGCGATTTTTCAAGCTCCGGAAAAAAATAACTCAAAGGAATGGAACCGTAAAAACCCACGTCCAGCGTTCCCATCAAAGGACAAACAACAGGCGCCTCATAAAACGCAAAACGCCCGTCGCGGGTGTACCAAGTCGAAGAGTAGAAAGGTGCCAGCGTGTTGATCAGTGCATCCTGAAACCAGTTCGGAAAAGGCATGCTTTCCACCAAACTGTGAAAACGGTCGACTTTCTTTTTATAAGATATCCGATTCCTTTCAGCAAAACGCTGAACTGCCATCACATTTTTAAACGTCACGGAATACCGGTGGCCGAAGGGATGTCTGGGAAAATTCCAAGAGCATTGAAAATCCCAGCAGCAGGATTCACCGGCTTTAAAAATACGAAAAGCTGATACGGCTCCGCAAAGCTCACGATTTTCGCCCTGCGCCACATAACCTGTCGATGTATTTGGGAGCCGGCCATCCTTGGAGAAAATATCCAGAGCTACCAGCCGGACTTCTTTTGGATCAAAGTGAAAATTTTTTGTAACCGCGTTCCAGGTTTCCAAATAGGTCAATTGCCAGTTCTTCTTTTGAAAACTAAAAAGAATTTCGCCATTTCTAGGATCTTCGCCGGAAGCGCTTTGATTTGAAAAATTCAAATACACCGCCTTGGAATCGCGATGGACGGAATTCACCCGACCCACACACCAATCACCGCTCAAATTGCGCCCAATAAACAAAAGTCCGACGCGATAGGAACGCTTTGAAGAATTTTTAACGTTCATTTTAAAATAAACGCCCGGAATAGAAGAAGCTTCGGCATCTCCCGGCACCCAGGAACTCCACGCTTCAAGCTCCACTTCCAAGGGCAAAGACGTGGAATAATAACGCAGCCGCGCCATGGGAAACTTCCCCTGATAGCTGATTTTATTCACCGTAGTCCAATGAGACAACGGCTCGGTTTGAAGCAAAATTGTTTTGGCGCTTGTTTTACCGGAAGAGATTGGCTCGACGTAAACGGCTAGATGATACCCCAAAATCCCTGGAAACTTTTCATTGCCTCTTAAGGGCTGGGTCCAGTTGTTAAGAAAGGTGAAGCTATTAAAAAGACCACTCGGCAAAATCTCTAATTTGCCTGCGCCGATACCGCCCAGCGGCACCCCGGAAAGAACTTTTTTGTCGTCCGAATAAATTGGCATTTTACTGTCCTTTTGGCTCCAACAGCTCTAGAGGATTATACCCTTTCCAGGCGAACAAAGCATAGGCTGTCGCGGAAACGGACCCGGTAGAAACGCCTTTGGGAGTTCTCCAGCCATGACCCGTGTTCACATTGTCGATAGACGCGTAAGGCAAGCTCGCGTAACCCTGCCCCATGCGCGACGGACTTGTCACCAGAAGTTTTTGGAGCTCGGTTAAATAAAAATCGGCCTTTTGGCGATAATGGTCTGCTTTTTCGGAATTTCCGTTTTTTTCAAAATATTTGGAAAGCGTTTGATAACTTACCACCATTTGCGCGGTCCACTCGGTTGAAATAACGCCTCCTCTTCCTAAATTTTGCGCTTTTGAAAAATCAAAACCGCGCACTTCGGGAGATTGCGATAAGGATTGCCTGTTCTGCACCGTCACTTCGCAATTTTTCTCGGCATAATCCATAATGCCTTCAGGATCAAACCCAATCTCTTTAAGTTTTTCGGGGCCAATTGAAGCGATGGCCCAGCTAAAAGTATCCGTGGCAATCGTCGCGTCGCCTTTCCCGCGGTTAATCCGGCTGTCTCGAACGCTGTAAGCATATTTTTTAATCCAGGAAAGGACGTTTTGCTGCGCTTTGGAGTATTTTTCCTTGCCCGTAATTTTGTACAGCATGCCAAAAAAAGTATAAGCGTCTAAATTATGCTCGGTGCTCTGCCAGAAAAGTGTCGGACCGCCTCTTACACCGCCTTCCCCATCTTGAATTTCCATCACGGCCTGAGCGATTCGCTCAGCCATCGGCCTAAAGCTTGCATCCTGCGTCAACTGCTCATATTGAAGAGCGGCAATGCCCATCCACAAACTAGGCCCCGTATGCACGATAAATTCGCTGGGACTACCCCCAATCGTCTCATAGGCGTTATAAAGCAAATCCCCTTCCCACTTCGCTTTTTTATAAAAAAATTCAAGAACCGCTTTCGCGCTTTCAGTTTCTCCGTAAATTAACATCGCTTGCGTCGCAAGTGATTGATCATAAGTAAATGCTACGTCTTCAATATCCGAATCCCCCTCAAAACTGGCCACAAGCCCGGTGTTCTTGTTTTGGTGGGAAAGAAGCCAGGTAAACATAACGGAGGAATAATTTTCAGGGGATACCCCCGATTGTGCCTTCATAGAGAATTCTTCAAATTTCTTTTGGGTGGCTTGGACTTGGGCTAATTGCAAACTTAGCTCGGCCTCCCTGTCTTTCGCATTTTTTAATTCTTTCAGGTCGCTCGCGTGCGCGTCTTTCAGGGAGGAGTTTTCGGTGGTTAAATCGTCTAATTTTTTCTGTAAATTTTCGCTTGCGGAAAGAACGCTATCCATCTTCTGATCTTCGGTTTGGAAAGTCTGCCCGGCTAGAGATTGTCCGTGAAAACAAAAGATAATTGCCGCCGCCGCCACAATTTTAAAAAAACATTGGCCACGTGTTTTCAACATGCCCTCCGCTTATTATTTTGTCCAGATCTCTTTTAAAACCGAATAAGATTCTTTTGGCACGCGTTCGTTCAGGCCGTTGGGCTTTTTCTTGGGGTCAAGTGAAACAACGCCCCACCATTCTTCATTCATATTCATCCGGTCCGTGCCGTACGCGTCAAAATGATAGGAAGAATTTTGCCAATGGCCAGCTTCGTCATGAACAGACCAGGTGTGCGGAATGTTTTCATTGCCCTTCCACCATTCATCATTCCATTCAAATACGGTTCCGCCCAGGCAATTTCCAGCCCCTTTTCCGCCCGCGAGGTTGCGCTCAATGTCCTTCCATTGCAATTTCAAAAACTCAGCCTGGTTTACTTCATCCGGTTCGCGCGTAGCGGCATTAAAACTGTCGGCTCCGAATTCAATCATCAAAATTGGTTTATCAATGCTTTCTTTTACCTGCCGGAACAAATTTCCAAACCCCTGACCACGGTAAGCCAGCATTCCAACGACGTCGATATCCGGAGAAACCGGCGACGCCAAATCCAAACTCGAGGCTTCTCCCACGCCAATCACCACGGGACGAGTCGGGTCTATTTTTTTAATTTCTTTAGCCAGCTCGTTTACAAAAGAATAATAAATCCGCGCCTTTTCGCGGCGCTGCGCGTCCGGATCCGGCAACGCGTCTATTGCTTCGCTGGACCACCGCTGAATATCCCTGTCAAAACTGTAATTATTCTCATTGCCCAGCACCCACATCAAAACCCCCGGGCTGTCTTTATAAAGACGGACCATTTCCAGCGTTTCATCTTTGACTCTGTTGCGAAATTCTTCATTCGCGTAATTAGGCGGCGGCCAGCTCCAAAAACCCAGGTAAGTTCCCATCAAAGAATGGATTCCATAGTTTTTATACAAATCACGGATCACGGTACGCACTTCCGAAGGATTTTTTCCTATGCGGTAAAAACGGACAGTATTAACACCCATTTGCTTCATGAGTTTTCCGTCCGTAAGCCATGGCTGGTTCCGGTCACCCCAAAAATTGTACTCATAGTCTTTGCCTATCGGAACCGGACTGTAGCACATCCCCTTCACAACGAAAGGCTTTCCGTCCACAAGTAAACGCGAGCCGTCAGCGCTGGTTTCAAGAGTCACTTTGGGAGCATGTGAAATGAATTGCCGGCGTACACCCCAAAATATGCCAAAAAAAAGAAAGGAAATGAGTATAACCAGCGTTGCTTTTTTCAAAAAAAACCCTGTTCTTCTTCGTCCAGTTAATCAGTAGGGGCGACCAAACGGTCGCCCCTACGAATTTCTACTTTTATAATTCTAATTGCCGTTATTCGTACCTGATATCATCCAGATAGAACGTCGCTCCATCGGGATTGACATCTAAATTCGTCGCCCAGCAAAAACCACCGCTGATCGAGGAAAGATCTTTGCCTTCAAGATCAATCGTGAATTGCTGCCATTCGGTTGTCAAAACCACAGGACCGATGCCAGCCACGTCTGAATCAGCGTACTCGCCGGTGATTCCGCCGATCTTGAATTCTTCAATTCTTTCTCCGCCTTTTTCACCGCGCGCCCAGAAAGTGACTTTCTTTGCGCCGGTTAAATCATAACCACCGGGACGGGTTCCCCAGTTGTTCGGGGGATTCTGCCAATAAACTCCTCCCCAACGGGCGCCTTGAGTGGCGCTATTGGTGTAAACAACCTGAACGCAGGTGCTTCCGCCATGCGGATTCACCATGTGCTTGTCATTGAGTTTGATATCGCCAAAATCACCCATCCATCCCGAGGGAGTGTAATGGTTGTCTGGAGATTTGGAATCGGTGTAGATGGGGAAAAGTTTGAACCCATCTTCCTCGGCGTACGCAAAAGAAGCGAACGTCATCAAACCCGCCAGAATAAACATCATCAAAGAGCGGTTTTTCATTTTTGTTTCCTCCAATTTATATGCTGCAAACGCGGCCGTCCGCGTTCACAAGATTTTATTCGTACCTGATATCATCCAGATAGAACGTCGCTCCATCGGGATTGACATCTAAATTCGTCGCCCAGCAAAAACCACCGCTGATCGAGGAAAGATCTTTGCCTTCAAGATCAATCGTG
>JAHFFM010000160.1 GCA_023247935.1 Candidatus Omnitrophota bacterium
GCAACTGGGTACTATCTACCAGGGAGACGGGGATCTTCAAAGCTCATTGTTAATCGCTCAGGTTAAGTACAAAAAATGATGGGGCTGCCAAGACTCTCACTGAAATCAAGAGTGTTGGATGGCCAGTCTTGCTAAAAGGTAAGAGGTCGTGGATTCTGCTCCCTGGTTGAGATTAATTTGGCCTGCTCCCAAGCCGTCATAACATCCGCCCGTGGCCCTGTCGTAAACTACCTGCTTCAGACTGTTGTCGCCCAAAAACCAGTTAAAAGCTTCGTGTATGAGTTCGCGATAAGTCTCTTTCTTTGTGATGGTATACGCGGTTGCAAGTGCACAAGCCATGGCAGAGGCATCCTCAGGCTGCTGGTCAAAATAGCGGCGTTCTCCGGTTTTATGTTGCCAGCCGTCCTGACCAATGGGTACATAGACTCCTTCTAAAAAAGTCTGGCCAATCAAAAAGTCCAAAGCCTTGATACCTACATCAAGATATTCGCTGTTGCCGGTCTGCTCATGTCCTAAAAGAAGCGCCTCGGGGAGGACAGCGTTTGAATAAGTTAAATAAGTTTCAAACCACTGCCACTCTTCCGTAGCAACGCCACGGTAAAGCGACATGAGTCGGTCACAGTAACGGACCAGTATTTCCCGGAAGCCTTCCTGGGTTTTAAAAAGAAGACAAAGTCCTTTAATATAAAAAGCGGTCGCTCTGGGGGATTCCACCATCTGAGAATGTGCCATTCCTTTCTTTAAGAGAAAAAGGGCGTTCTGCTTAATGCTTTTTGGCAGGGAATCTGTTGCGGCGGTCGCCGCCAAAGCCCATAGCGTCCGGCCGTTGGCATCTTCAAGGTTTTCCTTTTGGTTAAATTCAACGTTGATGGTTCTGTCGGGCTTTACGTAATTATAAAAAAGTCCGCCCTCACCCAAGACAAACCCGATGAAATGTAAATAAATCTCGATGCGTTTAAGCAATTCCTTTTTTCTTTTATCGGGAGAGGAAGACTTAAACGTTTTGCCGAGTCTGTCATAGTAGGAACATGTCACGATAAGCGCGCGCGCGTTGTCATCCACGGTATAGCCTGAGGAGATATCCGGCAAAGAAAGCTGGGCGAATTGAATGATCCCGAAATCGTCGGTCAGCCGAAATAGATGGTTTAAATTCACCCGCGGAATTTTTTTGTTTTTGCTGACTCCTGCAATTTCGTTGGAATATTTCGAAAACAATTTTGAATACTCAAGGGCAACATTGTCCCAGGTCATATTGCGTGTCCTAAAATATGCGTTCTTTCCCAGTTGCTCTCTGCGAAGGGGATCTTTCAAAAGATTAAGAAGAGACTCAGTATAGGAAGCGGAATCTTTAAAATTGACCAAGAGTCCGGATTGTGGGGTGATGATCTCCGTGGCTTGGGCAAAAGGAGTGGAAATGACAGGCCTTCCAGATCCTAATGCATAGGAGAGCGTTCCTGAAACAGCTTGATTCGGATCAAGAGAGGTTGAGATGTAAATATCCGCGGCTTTCAAGAACTGGAGGAGTTTATCAAGCGTTACATACTCGTTATAGAAACTCACATGGGAAGAAAGTTTAAGTTCACGGACCTTTTGAATGAGGGAATTCCGGTAGCTTTCACCTTCTTCTTTTAAAACATTAGGATGGGTCACGCCCAAAACAATATACATAAGGTTGGGGTAGGTTTTCACCGCTTGAGGCAGCGACTCAAGCACATATTCAATTCCCTTTCCCCGGCTGAGAAGCCCGAAGGTTAAAAGGATTGTTTTTTTTGAGAAACCTAAAACAGACTTGAACTTCGCGCTGGGGCTGTATGGTACAGAATGAATACCGTGCAGGATAACCGAAACTTTTTTTTCATCGATCTCGTAATCCTTTATCAGGATCTCTTTAGAACGGCTCGTCATCGCAATTAACGCGTTTGATTTTTCAGCGATCAAACGCACGACGTTATGAAGTTCGGGGTTGGGCGAAGGAAGGGTACTGTGAAAGGTCACAATCGACGGCTTTTTTAGTACGTCTAAAAAGGAAACGATGTAGGAACCATATTTCCCTCCAAAGAGGCCGAATTCATGCTGAATATTGACGAGCTTGATGTCGTCCGTTTTGTTTATTTTCTCAGCCGTGTTAATGAAATCTTGTTCTGAATAGGGATTGATCTGAAAGATCACTTCCCGGGGGTAGTGGTAACGCGACACCGCATCGGTATTCATCGCAGCGATCCGAGAATCAATGACAGTCTCAAGTAAGTTATCGAGGGCACCCGTAAGGTCTGCGGTAAAAGTCGCGATACCGCATTCCCGAGGCGGAAAACTGGATAAATAAACAACCTTCAGGGTTTCTTTCATGAAGTGGTAGGCGTCCTAGCACCTTGTCATTTTAATTTTTAGGAGAACAAGTACTGTGCACTAGATGTTTTTCAACTCCTTCAAGAGTTCCTTGATGTTGAGGGATTTTGCCGCAATCATTTTGTCAGCAGCGCCGTAGTAGATAAAGAGCTTGGCGTCTTTTAGCACGGCGCCTGTGGGGAAAACCACGTTGTTGACATCTCCCTGTTTTTCCCATGGTTCGGTGGGAGAAAACAAGGGCTTCTTCAGGCGTCCAATCACTTTTGTGGGATTGTTCAAGTCAAGAAGGGCTGCGCCGGCGTGATAAATTTTCCCCTGAAGGGCATCTTCGACTCCATGATAGATCAAAAGCCAGCCGTCTTTCGTTTCAATGGGTGGACACCCGCCCCCGATATTTCTGCTTTCAAACCTGTATTCGGGGTCGAGTACAATATAGCGGCCCAGATTTCCGAGATGTTCTTTCCAATAATCATCGGTGAGGTCTTTAAAATTATCGAAAGCGATGACTTGGATTCCAGGCAGAACTCGGTGGACTAGCGCAAATTGACCTTTAATTTTCTTGGGGAAGAGAAAAGCATCTTTCTCCCAAAGCAGGATATCATCACCGACCCTGTCTCTGATATAGGAGTCGAAAAGGAAATATCTTTCCCTCAACTTGATTTTTGAATGCGCGAAAAGATGGGCGGCTTCGCGATAGGAAATGCGAGGCGAGATCACCCCCTGTTTGACGAAATGGATAAGATCGGTGCTTGTGGCATAAGCAAACAGCGCGTTTTTTCCGTCATACACCGTATAAAAAAGATAATAGACCCCATCTAAAAAAATAATTCTTGGATCTTCGACGCCCATTTTTTCGTAATCATATTCAGGAAAAAGAACGGGTTTGTCTGATCTCGCGACAACCTTGTTTCCACTCAGCTGGCAGTAGCCTATTGACGAAACCATGTCTCCGCGACGCACAGCCCGATAAAACATGTGGGTGACACCTGCAATTTCAATGCAGGCGGGATTTAAAACTGCCTGGTTTTCAAATCCGTTTTCCGAACTTTCAAGAATGATCCCTTCGTTTTTAACATTGATCATGAAACTCCCTTTACTGCTTTCCAGTTGGCTGGTTTGTCGATAGGTTCAATAAAAAAGGCGTTGCTACATTATATAGCAACGCCTTTGTTTAATTATAGTTATATATAATTTCTCTCCCCATAATGGACGACTTTCGCAACTGGCTGTTCACGTACGAAACTGAAAAACAGCGCTTTTACCAACTGGTTACCCAATTTTTTGGACCGGAAAGGCTATTTTAATACAACCTGAAGAATGATATCTCCTTCATGTCGACACGTGTGACAAAGACGGCCCTGCCTGGTCAGCTTCAGTTTCTGCCCGTTACGGGTATGAGGAGGAATTGAAACGGAAAGGGTCTTTCCCTCCGGTGTTCGGAATGCGATGCGGCCTCCCTTTTCTGCTTTCTCCTTTGAAATCCGGAGATTGACATAGACATCCACTTTGGCCGACTCTGCTTCAACCTCCGGTGCTGATGAATAATATTGGTAAATCGTCCCTTGAGGACTTCCTCTGGAACCTGAGAAAATTTCAGAAAAAATATCGCTGAAACCTGAGTATTGGTCCCCTGAAGACCGAGATCTCCTCCGCCCGCTAAATTGTTTCAAGAGCTCCTCGAAATCAAAACCCTGCGCGCCTGCGTAATCGCCGCCCGTGGGCATTTCACCAAACTTGCGCATCTGATCGTATTCCGCTCTGCGCTTTGGGTCGCTTAAGACATAGTAAGCTCCTGAAATTTCTTTGAACTTTGTTTCTGTCTTTTTATCTCCTTGATTTTTATCGGGATGATATTGGAGCGCGAGTTTGCGGTAAACCTTTTTGATTTCTTCTTGGGTACTCGTCTCAGAAATCCCTAAGGTCTTATAATAGTCCTTCGCCATGCTTTATCCTATTGCCCAGCAGCCCGATTTAGAAAAGGCGTCACTTATCTTTTTCCAGCGTTGAAAAAAAAGCTTTAATGCCTTCGATTGCTTGTTCGGCGTCATCACCTTCAGCCTCAATATGAATCTTTGATTTCCAAGCTACGGCTAAGAGAAGAAGCCCCATTATATTTTTTCCGTCGGCTGTAATTTTCCCTTTCTTGATGCGAATGGTTGAGCGAAATTGACGGGCGTACTTAACAAATCGTGCTACCGGTCTGAGATGAAAACCAAGCGACCAATGCATGGTAACTTCGATTATTTGGACTGATGGTTTGCCAGACACTTCCATTTTAATGCTTCTTTCTTTTCTTGATCATACTCCTTTCCTATTTGTTTGTTGCAATAAACAAAAAGGCGCTACGTTACCCTCGAACTTTTAATTCGATGTAACTATAGCGCCTACAATAATTTACAAATGCTCCCCATCATGGACGACTTT
>JAHFFM010000161.1 GCA_023247935.1 Candidatus Omnitrophota bacterium
AACCCTCAAAATACACCTTTATTGGCATGGTCCTTGGCGTATTGCTTGTGGCCGTGTTTCGGGTAGCGCTCCACGCGTAAGTTTTTACTTAAAAACAACGTGAGGATTTTTAACCGCTTTTTTTGTTCGGCCATTTTCTTCCTGGCTGGCTGCGCCTGTTTTACGTCTTTATCCTGGATCCATTTATCCCAATTGAAGCTTTATACCTCCTCCGAGGCCTTCTTCTCTTTCCCAATCTCTGTATTTTCAAATCAGGCCCTTATCCGGAAAGACAGTATTGGGAAGGGTGTTTTTGGAGTTTCTCGAAACGGAGGGCGAAAACATCAAGGAGTGGATTTGCTTGCAAAAGTAGGGAGCTCTATTTATGCCTCTAAGAGTGGGCGGGTAGTTTGTGTGGACAACGACGAAAAGGGATATGGCTTATACATTGAAATCGCTCACCCGGATGGAAAAACGACGCGTTACGCCCATTTGTCTAGGATTGAAACCAGGCTTGGAGATTGGGTTTCGATTCGACAAATTGTAGGCCAAGTCGGAAAAACCGGAAATGCAGCCTCGCTTAAAATTTTACCGCACCTTCATTTCGAAATCAGAGAGTTGGGGAAACCAATGGACCCCTTGAATGGCGAAATGGACCCATCCATTAAAGTAGTGATATAACCTATTGTAAATAAATAAGTTACATATTTATCCTTAAGAACCCTTGTCAAAGGCAGCTTTTTAAGGTAATATTTTTATGTAATTTTAATAATTAATTAACAAAATTAAACAATTGCTATAAAAGGCAAACTCTCGCTGTGAAAAGCGAGTCCGCCATAAAAAAGCGGATCTGGAAACAGAAGGACGCAAAATCACGGGCCTAAGCCGGAATAACCGGTACGGCGGCCGGATCGCTGGCAGAGCCTGCGTTTGGCGTTCGTTTCCGAAGTTTGATCAAAGGGATGAACGCTACAATTCGAACCTTCATGATTAGCTGCGCCTTGATTCTGCTGAGCGCGCAAATGCTTTTTGCCGATTCGCAAGTATCTTCCAATGCTTTGGTCGATCTAACATTTTCCGATAAAAGCCAGCCTTTGGTTGTTTATATTTCTCCCGAGCATAGCCGCGCGTATGGGTGGAAAGCGGGTCAGAAAATTTCAATTTCGGCGCAGGTTGAACGAAACGGGCAAAAAGAAAAATTACGTGATGCCCAGGGAAAAGATTCCTGGGAATTAGTTCTAAACGCATTCAACGAAGCAACGGGTCAAATTTATTTTGACCGCAATGTTTTTAGCGGCGCTTTGGAGATTTTGGCTAACGGTGAGATGCTGCCCGAACAGCCCTCAAACAGCGGAATTCCGGCCGGTCGCTTGATTGAAAAAGTGCGGGAATATCAGTTTGATGACGGCGCTAAAATCAAAGTTCATTTTACGGACCAGGCGCTGAAGCAGGCTGGCGCTCCGGATGATTTTACAGCCGATGTTTTGAGCGCGGCGGTGACGGCTTATCAAACCATCACGGAGTTTGAGGGGTTTCGGTCGACGGGTTACGCATTCGCTTCCGCGGACAAAAACTTCGCTTATGACCCGGACCGGACAATTGATATTTATCTTGGTTCTGCCGCCGGAGCCAACGGGTTTGAAAAATTAGGCACGAAGAATCAATTATTCAAAGACGCGCCCTGTTTTGACACGATCAAAACAGGCCCTTCTCAGTATGAAGCCGTGATTTTGCTTCCCGCCAATTACCACGAATTCATACGAAACTGGGAAAAAATTAATCCTTCGCCGCTTGGCAAACGGAACATTGAGGTGGATTTGAGAGGAACGTTGATCCATGAAATGTTGCATGTGATTATTTTTTATTACAACAAAAATTTAAATAAAGCCACGGACAACGACTCCGCGGAAGTGGGAGTAGATGTTTCGGGCGGTCGTTCGAAACATTTGGATTGGTACGTGGAAGGATTGGCGCGTTATTTTGAGACTTTAGCTGGCGCAAGGCATGATTTTTATTCCCAGGGATTCAAACAGATGCTGCCGGATAAAATACGGTTCTCCAGGGGCGGTTCGAATTATTTTATGAGATATCCGGATCAGGCATTCATTAATTTGCGGTATGAGAATGCGCTTTTTTGGCGTTTTATTCATTACCGGTTTGGAATGGAAGCCATTGAAAGCATGAGTCGGAATTTTAGGGGCCATCATGACGATTTCAAAAAAATATTGGAGCGCGCTACGGGTGAGCGATTTGAACTCATTCTTAAACAATTTGCGTCAGCCGTCTTATTTTCCGACTTCGGCTTAAAAGAAGACTCGCGCTATTTAAATGAGATCGCCAAAACCCGCCTGACTTTGCGTCAGGATGGTTTTTATTTATTCGATGGTTCAGGCCATAAAAAATATCTAGGGCGCAAAGCGGCGACCGATTGGATAGGGCAATGGGCCGACGCGAAGGCGGATTTTGGACAGCCTTCGGTGGCAGGGGATAGCACCGAAGAGGCGGATGTTTCCGGGTGGGCAACCGATTTTGTGCAAATGAATTTTGAATCTTCGCAAAAACAAATCCACGGCTTGGGTATTCGTCATGTTGGGGCTGGCCCCCCTTTACATGTTCAAGTTTTCTTATATACCCGAGGCGGATCTATTCTCGAGAACACGGATATCCTGGTTCCGGGAGGCTCCGGCGAATCGCTGGGTTTAGAGCAATTATTGAAAAAAAATAATCTCAATTTTGAAGACATGGACAAAGCCGTTATCCTCATCACCAACACAGACCCCGAAAACCCTGTCTTTTATGAGTTTTTTATAGAAGAATAAACAAGATAGAGCGCATTTCTCTTGACTTTATTGGAAGGGCGTCCTTATAATACCTCTCAAAACAGGAGGATTTTTAATGTCGAATTTTTCGAAGAAAGTTTTTGTGTGGGCGTTCGTCGGTGCCATTTCTCTTACCGCTTGCGGTGTTTCTTATGCGGCTGAAGGAGAAAACTCTCTCACCGGTTTTTTTAGAAAACTTTTTAATTACCCGGTCAAAGCCACCGAGAAGACCGGCGAAATGACAGCGAACACTCTCCAGAATACGGGAGAAAAGGTTGTCGCAGCTACGGGCGAAAACACAGCTGAAATTTTGCAAGGTGATTTATCCAAAACCGGTGAATTGGTTGCGGACCCGGTTGTCGGAGCCGCTGAAACAACCGGTCAGACTGTTTCTGAAACCGCGCAAATTCCTGTGCAGGCCGCGCAAGACGCCCCTTCGCAGCAGTAATTTTTTAATATTCACAATTAAAGGAGTTTGTGGCAATGAAACCACAAACTCCTTTTTTTTAGAATTATTGACCTTCGCATAAATAATAGGAATTTCAAATGAGTTTATTAGCCAGGATTGACCAGGATGTGAAGCAGGCGATGATCGCCAAAGATCAGACCAGGCTTGACGTGCTTCGGTTTCTGAAATCCGCCATTAAATATGTGGCTATCGAAAAAACAGGCTCGGAAATGACCGACGCCGACATTCTTCAGGTAATTCAAAAACAGATTAAGCAGCGGCAGGAATCCATTCAGCAATTTGTGAACGGCGGACGCCTGGATTTATCCGCCAAAGAAAAGCAGGAACTGGTGGTTTTGGAAGCGTATTTACCCAAGCAAATACCGGATGATGAATTAAAGGCGTTTATTGATCAGCAGATTAAGGACGCGCAGGCTTCGAGTAAAAAAGATTTTGGGCGCGTCATGAAAATGTGCGTTGAAAAATTGAGCGGCCGCGCGGACAATAAAAGAATCAGCGAAGCGCTGGGAAAAATTTTACAATAGGTTCTAAATAATAAAGGTGAATAAGATATGAAAATTCGTTCTCCGTTTACGGCAATTATCGGCGCGGGGCAAGTGGGCGCCACGACCGCGCAAAGAATTTTAGAAAAAAACATTTCGGATGTGGTTTTGTTTGATGTGGTGGAGGGAATGCCTCAAGGAAAAGCTTTGGATTTGATGGAAGCGGCCCCGATTGAGGGTCATGACCGCCGTATTTTAGGGACGAACCGTTATGAGGACATTCAGGGCGCGGAAATTGTGGTTGTCACGGCGGGGCTCCCCAGAAAACCAGGCATGACGCGCGAGGATCTTTTGAGTTTAAACGCCAAGATTATTCGCGATGTTTGTCAAAACGTCAAACAGTATGCGCCAAACTCTAAATTAATCATTGTCACCAATCCTTTGGATATTATGACCTACTTAGCTTACAAGGTGACGGGTTTTCCGGCTGAGCGCGTGTTTGGGATGGCCGGTGTGCTGGACACCGCCAGGATGCGTTATTTTATCGCGGAAAATTTGAACGCAACCCCAAAAGACGTGGAGGCTGTGGTATTGGGCGGGCATGGCGATTTAATGGTGCCTGTTTCAAGTCATTCAAAACTTAAAGGCAAATCCATAAAAGATTTAATTCCTGCGCAGGACCTGGCTAAGATTGAGCAGAGAACGCGGGATGGCGGCGCGGAAATTGTGGCTTTACTGAAGACCGGCAGCGCGTTTTATGCTCCCGCGAGTTCCGTCGCGGAAATGGCTCAAGCCATTTTAAAAAATGAAAAGAAAGTGTTGCCGGTTTGTGCTTATTTGAACGGGCAATACGGTTTAAGCGGCATTTACTTTGGCGTTCCCGCGGAACTTAGTGGAAATGGAATTGAAAAGGTTGTTGAAATTGGCTTGTCCGAAGAGGAGCGAAAAGCTTTGTTGCTATCGGCCAATAAAGTGAAACAGGGGATCGATGAAATTGAAAAACTGGTTTTG
>JAHFFM010000162.1 GCA_023247935.1 Candidatus Omnitrophota bacterium
ATGATAAGAAAGCGCTAAATGCTCGCAAAATAGTTTTGAAACCGCATAAGCCCAGCGCTTGGCCGTCGACGAACCCACGACGCAATTCCCCTCTTCTTTAAAAGGGATATCCGGCGAAGCGCCATAAACATCCGAGGTGGACCCTAGCACCACTTTTGCTTTCACCGCGCGTGCCGCCTTCAAAACAGATTCCGTACCCAAAACATTACCCATTAAAGTCGGCAGCGCGGAATCCGCCTCCGCTACTTTTTTTACGGCCGCCAGGTGACAAATCACGCTCACGTCTTTCGCGGCAACTTTCAGTCTGGCTTCCTGGGTGACGTCTAATTTTACAAACTTAAATTTCTTATCGGATAGATGCCGCTGGATATGGCTCATTTTTCCAAAAGATAAATTATCCACACCCACCACTTCTTCGCCTCTTTCAAGCAATTGATCCAAAAGATGCGAACCGATCAACCCGCAAACACCGGTAACAAGAATTTTTCTTTTTTTCATTTTATGTTATGTGCGACCTTTCAAATAATCAGATAAGACTCGAATGATTTTAGCGGAGGCTGAACCCTGCGGCAAACGGCTTTTTGCGGGCAAAAAACGCTTCATCTTGGTGAACGCCACCCGAACCTTCTCGGGGTCCGGCTCGCAAAGATAATTTAAACCCGCAGCCACGGTTTCTTTCCATTCGGTTTCAGCCCTTAAGGTGACACAAGGCACGCCAAACCAAAAAGCCTCTTTCTGAACGCCTCCCGAATCCGTGAGAATGCCCTGCGCATACTTTTCAAGCGACAACATTTTGATATAAGGCTGCGGCTTGAGTATTTTTAAATTTTTCAAACTACCGGCCAGTTTTTTGACATCCGAATTTGATTCAACCATTTTTTGCGTGCGCGGGTGCAAAGGCATGAGAACGGCGCCCTCTAAAGAACCCAGTGTCTTAAAAATGCGGTATAACCTTTTAGGGTCGTCCGTGTTGGTGTTGCGGTGAATCGTGGCCAAATAATATTTTCCAAGAACAACCGGCTTCAGCCTTTTTTGACAATCGCGCATCACATCTGCCATCACGTCACCCGATTCAAATACATTTTTCCGAATACCTTCCTGAAATAGCCTTTGACAAGACTCTTTTGCAGGGCAAAACAAAACGGAAGAAACAGCGTCTGTCAGCACGCGATTCACTTCCTCGGGCATGGCGCGATTAAAGCTTCTCAAACCTGCCTCCACATGCGCCACCGGAATATTGATTTTTGAAGCCGCTAAAGCACCAGCCAAAGTAGAATTCGTGTCTCCAAAAACCAGCACCGCGGACGGTTTCTCTTTAAGCAGGATGCTTTCAATTCCGGCAAGCATCATGCCGGTTTGTGCCGCGTGAGAAAATGAGCCTACCTTTAAATTGTATTTGGGTTTTGGGAGAGATAATTCTTTAAAAAAAATCTGAGACAGCCGGTAGTCGTAATGCTGTCCGGTGTTTAACCAGATCAAATCAAATGGCTTGGGTTTGAAATCACGCCAAGCTCGGTCAATGGCCGCGGCTTTGACAAATTGCGGCCTTGCGCCAACCACGGCAAGGACCTTTTTCATAGCTTAATTTTTTTGCCGCGGAGCTTAAGCGATTGGGATGCCGCTTCCAGAATTTTTAAAACTTCGAGACCGTTTTCCCCGTCCGATTTGGGATGCATATTCTTTTCAATGCATTCAATGAAATGCGCGCATTCCGCGCGCAAAGGCTCGATATTTTCAATATAAGGCACTTCCACATCACCGACACGCAACACCATGGCGCTGGCTAGGCTGTCTGAATCGCTTTGTTGAAGATCCACACCCTTGTCAAAAACCCTCAACTTCTCGGTTTGCTCCATGTCGTCAAAAACCACCATCTTCTTGCTTCCCACAAGCGTGATGCGGCGCACTTTATGAGGATCAAGCCAGCTCAAATGAATATGCGCCGACTTGCCGTCCGCAAAATCAAAATGCATGAAAATGACATCCTCAATGCCTTTCGAACGCTGAATATAGCTATACCCGTCCGCGCTCACGGCAATGGGTTTTTTGGGAAATAATTCCAAGAGAATCGAGATATCATGCGGGGCCAAACTCCACATCGCGTTTTCATCTTTGCGAATTTGCCCCAGATTCAAACGCTGGGTATAAAGATAATAAAGCTCGCCTAATTGGTTAGAACGAATAATTTCTTTGATTTTGATCAGAGCGGGATGATAAAGAAGCAAATGCCCCACCATGAGTTTTTTCTTTTTTTGACGGGCTATCTGACACAACTCTTCGGCATGGGCCACTTTTAAAGCGATTGGCTTTTCCACAAAAACATGCTTGCTGGCCAGGAGCGCTTTTTTGGCGAAAAAATAATGCTCTGGTGTTGGGACAGCAATAACAATGGCATCAGTGCTTTTATCTTTTAAAAGATTATCATAAGAACTTTCAACTTTAATATTTTTAAAATTTTCAGAGGCGGCTTTTAAAAATTCAGGTCGACGATCGCATATAACACTAAGCGCGCCCAGCTGGTAAAAATGATGCGCCAAATTTTTGCCCCAGCGGCCAATTCCACACAACGCAATTGATGGTTTTTTTGACACAGTT
The DNA here is from genome assembly GCA_023247935.1 of Candidatus Omnitrophota bacterium. Classification (GTDB taxonomy): domain Bacteria; phylum Omnitrophota; class Gorgyraeia; order 2-02-FULL-51-18; family 2-02-FULL-51-18; genus JAHFFM01. The sequence goes on from JAHFFM010000162.1 coordinate 2,596, forward strand.
TTTTTAGGCATAACCGTGAGTATAACACCCCTCTTTAAACCTCGGCAAATGGATTAAAGCGATTCCGCAAGGCCTTTTTTATAAAGGCCTTCTCAAATAAATATCCCAAACGTCATGAAGACTAAACTAGAAGGTTTGAGAGCAACGCAATAGGCATAGAGGCCAACCGTATCAGCAAGCCAGCCAAAAACCATAGCGGAAGCTGATTAAAAAAGCGTATAAATGAGCGGAGCAACGGCGGAGGATTGCGTGATAATGATAAATAGCCCTATCACGAGTAAAAGGGCCAGAACCGGAAAAAGAACCATATTTTTCGGCGAAAATAAGAACTTAAAAAGCGATTTAAAGTCTTTTTGTGATTTCATTGCGCCTTAATAGGATTGAGAGCAATCCGTTTCCTCTTTTTTCTCAATCCAATAACTGGATTTATCAGGCTCTATCGCCCTTTTGAGCAAATCGCCGCAAGTCAAACGAAGCAGAAAACCGTAGGGACAGAATATCACATAGAAGAAAAGAATCATAAATGCTTTTGTCAAAAATTCGCCGATTTTGGTCAAAATCGCCGTATGCAGCCGGAACAGCGCGTCTGAAACCGGCGGAAGGAAAATATAAATAAACATCAAAAACGCGCCGATAGAACCAATCACGGTTGCACGGGTGGTGTGATGGCGCCAAATGGCAAGCGACGTGTAAATTAGGCAGCCGCAAAATACGGCTATAAAAAAAACTTTTTTCCTTTTTACGAAATCTTTATCCGAATGCATCAATCCGCCCCCGCCAATTCCACGGCCGTGTACTGCACCTGATCTTCATGGTCACTTGAAACTTTGGTCAAATAATAGGAGCCCAGCACCAAAACGTCCATTTTGGTTTTCAAAAAACATTGGTAAGCCTCTTTGGGATGGCAAACAATCGGCTCTCCCCGCACGTTAAATGACGTATTGATTAGAAGCGGGCAGCCTGTCATCACCTCAAAAGCCTTAATCAAATCATAATAAAGAGGGTTATCTTCGCGGCGCACGGTTTGCACACGAGCCGAATAATCCACGTGGGTGACAGCCGGAATTTCCGAACGCTGCACGTAAAGTTTGTCTAAACCATGCGCCTCTTGGTTTTTTTGCTCATTTTCAGGCAAACGCCTTTTTTCTGAAACAGGCGCCACAATCATCATATAAGGACTGTCTGTCGGCAGGTCAAAATATTCGGAAACTTTCTCCGCGAGAATAGACGGCGCAAACGGTCTAAAACTTTCTCTAAATTTAATTTTTAAATTCATGACGGATTGCATTTTTGTGGAACGGGGGTCTCCCAAAATACTTCTGGCGCCCAAAGCGCGGGGGCCAAATTCCATACGCCCTTGAAACCAGCCCACCACCTTTTCATCCGCGATCGCCTTGGCCGAAGCCTGAATCAATTCCTCGCGGGACATTTTCTTAAAAGAAGCTTTGGAATCCATTAAAACTTTCTCAATTTGTTCATCGCTGAAAGCGGGCCCCAGCAAAGAACTCCCCTGGATACCGCTTGGCCATTTGCCAACCGTGCGCGGCTTTTTAAAATGTTGATGATACACATAAAGCGCGGCACCTAGCGCCCCACCCGCGTCACTTGCCGCCGGTTGCGGCCATACTTTTTTAAATATTCCCTCCGCCAAAATTTTGCCGTTCGAGACGCAATTCAAAGCCACGCCACCTGCCAAACAAAGATTTTCTTCCCCCGTTACTTTTCGCACATGACGCGCCATGCGAAGCATTGCCAAATCTGTCACATCTTGTATTGAACGAGCGAGATCCAGCTGCTTTTGGGCATAAGGCTTGTCCGGAATATGCGGCGGTCCGCCAAAAAGATCCTCAAATTTCTGATTGATCATCTCCAACCCGCCGCTGAAATTAAAATACTCGCTGTTCAAGCGATAAGAACCGTCTTCCTTCAAATCGATCAGGTTTTTTAAAATCAAATCCACGTAGGCGGGCTTTCCATACGGCGCCAAACCCATCAATTTATACTCCCCGGAATTCACCCGGAAACCCAAATAATGCGTAAACGCCGAATACAAAAGACCCAGAGAATGAGGGAAATGAATTTCAGCTTGAATCTTCATTTCTGTGCCATTGCCGACACCATAACTTGTCGTGGCCCATTCCCCCACGCCGTC
>JAHFFM010000163.1 GCA_023247935.1 Candidatus Omnitrophota bacterium
GTTGCGGTGGTTATAGGAGAGGGGCAACACCCGTTCCCATCCCGAATACGGAAGTTAAGCCCTCTACCGGCGATGGTACTAATGGAGCAGTTCATTGGGAGAGTAGCAAGCCGCCGCTTTTTAATACGCCCGCATTGAGTTCAAACTCGATGCGGGCTTTTTTTATGCCTTGGAGCCCTCGATGAATTTAAAAAAATGTTTCTGTATTTTTATTTTTTTATTGGGAGCAATGACCGTGAATGCCACAGCTGGATCCAAAATTAAAATTGTCGCACTTGGAGATTCGACGACGGCTGGAAGCCCGGGCTTTTGCCCGCCCAGCCAATGTCCGCCGAAAGGACGCGGCGATCAGGAAAGCCAATACGCTTATTGGCTGATGAAACGCAATCTGGATTGGGAAGTTTTCAACCAGGGCGTGAATGGCGAGCGCTCAGACCAGATTTTCAAGCGCTTCGATTCCGATGTTTTGAGCCATCAATCTCAAATGGTGATTGTTCTCGCAGGTGTGAATGATCTTTACCAGGGTAAATCTATCGATTTCATTCAAAAGAATCTAATTAAAATTTATGAAAAGGCAAAGCGGGCGGGCATTGGCGTGCTGGCCTGCAGTGTGATTCCGTATAATTTTTCATCACCAGAAGTGAAACGAAAAATGAAAGAATTAAACGATTGGATCCGCGATTACAGCCGTGAAAAAGGAAACGGTTTTTGCGACACTTTCAAAGCCGTCGAAAATCCCGCAAAACTTGAAACCCTCATTTCTTCTCCCGACGGCCTTCATCCCGACAAAGATGGCTACCACAAAATGGGCGAAGCTATTTCTAATTGTCTGCAAACAACCTTGAAATTTTAAAAGCAATAAGAACTGTTCGCTCCTGAACTCGAGGCAATTCCGTTTCTTTTCGGAACCGTTCGGAGCACAAATCAGATTTCGGTTTGAGTGCTCCTCACTGCGCCTTCGTGCGCGTTTTCATTCCATAGAAAACGCGCCTCAGGAGCTTCCGTCCGGAAACGAAATTGCCTCTCCCTGTCACCCTGAGCGCAGCGAAGGATCTGATGAAATTGCTAGCGATTGCTATTTGCATGGTTTGACCTTTCAAAACTTCGTGAGATAATCATTGCTGAAAGAAATTTAAAAATAACAGACTAAAAACGGGTAAGGATTTGTTAATAAATAAGTGCTCCATTTTGGGTTGTCGACCGATATCCCATGAGTGGACCTGAATACGTTGCGTCAGAAATTTGCGACCTTGATGCCGACGCTCAACGAGCGCCAATGGCGGATTTATGCGGCAACGGAGGCGCGTGCTTTGGGCCGTGGGGGAATCACCGTGGTCTTCAAAACATCGGGTCTGGCGCGTTCGACGATTGCACGTGGGTTGAAAGAGATTGGAAGCAAACACCTGGATGCCTCGCGCATTCGTCGTTCGGGCGCTGGGCGAAAAAATTTGGCCGAGAAGGACAAACGATTGTGGAAGGATTTGGAATCGCTGGTGGAGCCGGGCACACGAGGAGACCCCGAATCGCCGCTTCGGTGGACGTCCAAAAGCTTGCGTCTGTTGGCCAAGCAACTCCGACGAATGGGGCATGCGATCAGCTACGGAGCTGTGGGGCAACTGTTGAAAAAAGCAGACTACAGCTTGCAGGCAAACCGAAAAACACGCGAGGGAAAACAACATCCTGACCGCAATGCCCCGTTCGAGTACATCAGTCAGCGGGTGAATCGACAGCAACGGGTCGGTCACCCGGCCATTTCGGTGGACACGAAGAAAAAGGAGTTGGTGGGAGATTTTAAGAATACAGGACGAGAATGGCGTCCCAAGGGCAGTCCCAGGCGAGTACAGGTTCACGATTTTATGATTCCGGAAAAAGGCAAGGCCATTCCGTATGGGGTTTACGATCTGACACGCAATGAAGGCTGGGTCAACGTAGGAATCGATCACGACACAGCTGCGTTTGCGGTACAGAGTATCCGGCGGTGGTGGCGGACAATGGGATGTCAAGTCTACCGAAAGGCCAAATCCTTGTTGATCATGGCGGACTCGGGTGGAAGCAACGGGTCCCGGGCCCGCTTGTGGAAGTGGGAACTGCAACGACTGGCTGACGAAATGAAGGTGTCGATTTCGGTGTGTCACTTCCCTCCGGGCACCAGCAAGTGGAACAAAATTGAGCACCGGTTGTTCTCGTTCATCAGTCGAAACTGGAGAGGACGTCCTTTGGAGAGCTTGGCAGTGATCGTCAACTTGATCGGATCCACGCGGACCCACAATGGTTTGAAGGTGCGCTGCGAAATGGATAGGGGGCGCTATCCCCAAGGACAGAAAATCACGGACGAACAGATGACAACCCTTCGTCTGAAGCCAGAGCGCTTTCATGGAGATTGGAATTACACCCTCCGTCTCAGGAAATAAAAGAGTTCAAAAAATGATGTCGATAAATGAAGCACTTATTGTTTCACAATGCCTAACCATGGCAATTTTAAGATTTTTAAGTACATTCATTTTAATTTTAGCTTCTCTTGCATGGATTGTATTCGATTTGCAAAGTCCCAATGACTGGATTAGCCAAACATTTTTTAAGGAGCTAACAAACGGCATTAATAAGCTTTCTAACTTAGATAAAAAATATAAACATCGAACTGTGAGCGAGCACGAGGATAGGAAAAGTTATTATGCGTTATTAAAAGTAATAAAACGAAATGCTAAGAATAAAAATATAGATTATGAAAAAGCTAGAGAAATCGAGAGTAAATCTCTCCTCTTATATGCAGTCACCCCAGACACTGAGAAAACAACCCAAGTCATACCACCGCTTATTACTCTTCGGAATAGTAACCATGATTTAAAAGATGATCAACCCTTAGCTTCTTTGAATGATTTAAAAACTTGGATTCAAGTTTATGAAAAAGATGAATTTTTTAAACGGGTATTTTTGGGTTTATTCCTAGGTTTTCTATTGCAGTTTATAGAAGCGTCTGTTCCTATAATAAAGTGGGTAGATAATTATATGGGGGGAAAATAGAATGAAAATAAAAATTTTGGGAATGATGGTTGTGATGGGAATGATTTTTGCGGGAACGGGATTCGCGATGGATGCGGAGCACAAGATGCCGCCGGCGAAAGCAGGATCAGCGGAGTTTGAGAAGATCAAGAGCCTGGCGGGAACGTGGAAGGGCACAGTGGTAACGGAAGGAAAGGCGGAGCCGGCGGAAATCAATTACAAGGTGACGTCAAACGGAAGTGCGGTGGTGGAGACTCTTTTCCCGGGCAAGCCGGAGGAAATGGTTTCGGTGTATCACGATGATGAAAATGGAAAGCTTTCAATGACGCATTATTGCGCGATTGGAAATCAACCCCAACTGGATTTAAAAAAATCAGAGCCTGGAAAAATCGAATTAGACCTTTCTCCCCACAGCAAGCTTGCTTCCAGCCAACATATGCATGGCCTGAATCTTTCCTTTGAGGGTGCGGACAAGCTCACGCAGTCCTGGACCTGTTTTGAAGGCGGAAAAGCGAATCACACCACGGTTATTTCCGTTACAAAGAGCTCATAGAATTTATAGCGGGCCTGCCAAGGCTGAAATTGATGAATCATTCGGAACGGAAACAAAAGCTGGCCGGCTCAAAATTTAGGAGCCGGTTTCGGCTCGTTCCAGCGGATATCGTTTACATCCGGAAAACCGGTTGGGAAAGAATTGAGCAACACACCCAGGATTTTATCCGCGATCGGCTCGCATCCGCGCAACCTCAGAATGACGGCAAACAAACTCCCTACAGAGGCCACCCGGTTTTTAAGGCCCAACATGCCACGGCAACCTGTTGCCGCGGATGCCTTCAGAAATGGTACGGTATTCCGAAAGGGAGAATGCTCAATGAAGAAGAAAAAAAGCGGGTCCAAACGGTAATTCTCGATTGGATCCATGAGCGATTTTCCGAAGCGGTGTTAAATAATCCGCCCCAATTGGAACTTCTGGAAGGCTCCGAATGAAATACGAAACGGATGTGTGCATTGCCGGGGCGGGTCCGGCGGGAATGGTGCTTGGGCTTTTACTGGCCAAGCTGGGGATCCGCGTGCTGGTGCTCGAGCATCACCCGGATTTTCACCGCGAATACCGCGGCGAAGTGCTGATGCCACGCTTCACGCAGGCCATGCGGCAAATCGGCCTTTTCGAATACCTCGAAAAATTTCCGCATCTCAAACTCACCGAACTCGAAGGCCTTTACAATGGAAAAACCCTCCTGCGAATCGGGTTCGATGAAATCGCCCCTGAAGCCCCTTTCGCCCTTTGGATGCCCCAGCCGGTTTTATTGCAGGCCCTCTTTGAAAAAGCAAAGACTTATCCGGGCTTCGAGCTTTGGTTTGGCGCGAGGGCTGAAAATTTAATTCGTGAAGGAGGCCGTGTTGCAGGCGTGATCGCGCATCGGGAAAATGAGACGATCGAGGTCCGTGCGAAAGTGACAGTTGGGGCCGATGGCCGCTTTTCGATCATCCGCAAGCGCGGCGGGTTCGAGCTTCAGGACGAAGACCATCATTTTGATATTGTCTGGTTTACGATTCCAAAACCGAAGGATTATGACAACCGTTTCCAGTTTTTTCTTTCTTCGGAGCGGAACAGTTTGGTCCTGCCCAAATATCCGGATTCGATTCAGTGCGGGGTAGTGATTCCCAAAGACGAGTTTCCGAAATATATTCACCGCGGCATTGATTCGTTTCGCCAAGTGCTGTTGAAAGGCCCTGCAATTT
>JAHFFM010000164.1 GCA_023247935.1 Candidatus Omnitrophota bacterium
TTGCGCGCTGTAATAAAGCACGTCTTTCGAAAATTGCTTGGAGGCAAAAAGCACAGGAAGCCAACCGATAAACGTTAAAAGGAACGCCCATGTTGCCCAAGCCACATGGCCTTCAAACATCAAGAATCGCTCGGCCTCCTGACGCCGGAACGGATTTGAAATATCCTGCAATCGACGATCCTGCAACGCTCGGATCTCCTTCATCCAATCCGTTCGACTTTCGCTTGAGAGTATACGGTATGACAAAACCAGGAAAATCGTCGTGTAAAACAGTCTGAATAACCAGTACAGATCAAACACGATGATCACAATCGCAGCCGCGAACGGCTTTGTTAACGAAAGCAGCGTGATCCCGACAAGCGAACTCCAACTCACGGCCCCCGGCAAAATCTCAAAAAACCGCTGAAGAATCTTCTCGAAACCAACAAGCGACTCAGCCGAATATTTGAACTTCATGTCTGTTCATCCTTTGGAATGAACTTCGCTTCCGCATCCGAGACAATATTCCCCGAATTGTTTTTAATCAAGGCGATAGAATCAAACGCAGCTGCTTCTTCCGCGCGCACCGAAACCACGCGCCTCCACGATTGATAACCCTTCAATGAAACTTTTACATCATAATCGCCCGGAAGCAATCCTTGAACGGTTGTCGGGGTTTTTTCATTGTACCGTCGGTTCTTGAGGTACACGGTGGCGCCGGAAGGCACCGATGACAAATGAATTGAGCCGGTCTTAGCCAGTTGATCTATCGTACCCGGCCTTAAAATATAGCCAATGGAATACAGGACAAGAACCGGACACAGCACCATATAAATAAACGCAAAAACGTAAAACAGGAACTTCCGCAGGAAGGAGATCGAAATCAGTTTACCGGAACCCGAACAAACTTTTAAGGACATGTTAGCACTCGTTAACCCGTTCCCATATCACTCATAGGGATGATGGTCCCGCGCACAACTTTTAGGGCCCAACCCCTCTTCGGCTAAGAGAGGAGTCCGGCTGGATGAGATTGCCCGAAACTTCGTCAAAATAGGGAACCCTCCGCCCGCCATACTTGAAGCCGCCGGATGTATCTTCCTCAGGCCCGCCGGGCGCCTGTATCACTCCATCAAGCGTTATAAATGAAAGGACAATAAGCTTTCTCATTTTTTAATCCTCAACCTGATTGGTATTATACCGGACCAAGTTCCTACGATCTATTTATCAGATACTATTCCATTTGTCTTTTTAAGTTTTCCGTTTTCGTATATTTTTTCTTGAACGACAATGCCTTTTTTATACGATTGCCAGATACCCTCAAAGTTTCCGTTGAGGTAATTGCCCTCTACCTGCAGGGCTCCCCTTTCATCATAAGCTTTAGCAGGGCCGTTTGGCTTGCCATTTTGAAATTGCATTTCAGAGTCCAGCTTCTCATTTTCATAATAATTTTTATAAATGCCTTCGATTTTATGATCTTTAAAGAGAATCTCGCTCTCAACGGAGCCACTCTTGTAAGAGGTCTTTTCAATCCCATCCTTCTTATCGGGATAAAGCACATTATTTTTTTCATCCCACTTTCCATCAATATAATTCCATCCCCAGATAAGATGTCCGTTCTCATGGAAAGATTTATAAACACCATGAAGACTATTTGCTTTGAACCCGACTTCGCTGGCTAAAGCGCCGCTCTCAAAATAACTCTTTGAGATCCCGTTGAGATCGCCGTCTTTATAGGACCATTCCGTCTTTAATTTTCCATTCTCATAATATTCCTTCGCAATACCAGTAGCTTTTCCATCCAAATACGGGATCTCAGTTTTTAACGTGCCCTCTTCGTGATATTCTTTGGCAACACCATTCTGCAAATTATTTTTAAATTCAGATATTGCCGCTATCCCCCCATCCGGATAATACGCTTTCATGGGCCCTTGTAATTTTCCTCTTTCAAAATTTATTTCGGTTTGCAGGATACCTTTGTCGGCATACGTCTTGCAAAGCCCTTCTTTTTTTCCAGCTTTATAATTCAAGTCTTGTTTGAGGTTCCCCGATTCCGAAAATTCTTTGGTATTCCCTTCGAGCTGATCGCTTACATAATGCTTTATCCATTCTGCATTGCCATTTTCATAAAATGTTTTCGCATCGCCCTCCAGTATGTCGTTTTTATAATTCCACAGTTCTTTTAGTTTGCCGCTTTCGTAATACATCTTTGATTCGCCGACTCTTTTCTCATCTTCATAATTTGTCTCTTCTTGTATTTTGCCGCTTTTGTAATAACTTTTTTCCACGCCGTAACGTTTACCAAGACGATAATTCGTTTTTACTGATAATTCGCCTGTTTCATAATATGTCTCAAGGGCGCCGTCGCGTTTGTTGTTTCTATAATTAGCCGCCGTGTCAACGGCGCCTGACGGATAATAGCTTTTACTTAACCCTTCTTTTTTTCCATCCTTATAATTGATTTCCCATTCCAATTTTCCATTATTACCGTAAGTCTTAGTAATGCCGTTCAACTGACCATCCTCATAACGCCATTCAGCCTTTAAAAGACCATCAGGATAAGACTCCTTCCTTATTTCAATTTGTCCAGCTTGAGCAGTAGTTATTAGACAAATAAAAATATAGGCTGTCCAAAAGAAATAATTTTTTATTATTTTCGTCATCTTGTATTCTCCTGAATTAAAAAAAAGCGAGGTCAGGTTTTTATTTCAACTAACGCAACACCCTGGAGTGCGAATGAGCGCCAAACTGGCTCCCCGGCTAAGATAAACCGGGATCAATATCTCTAAAGTAGCGCCTATTCTACCATAGGGCATACTGGCCCTTATCTCGCTCACTTGGCTGGCGATGATGAATATTTTGCTGGCAGATCAACATTCATTCCGCATACTGGATCTTTCATATCACCCTCCAATTATTTTAATTCCTCCTTAAGATGAATTGGTTGAGGGCAGGCGTTTCCCCCAGCATTGTAATCGTAGACAAGGCGACCGCCGAAATCAGCACCTATGGTCATTGCCCCGACCATTGCCAAAAGAAGAATGATAAAAATCACTCTTCCTTTCTTCGGAAAGGGTCGCGCCAAAATTGCCCAAAGTGTAGTAATAAAACAAATGACGGCTGTAGCGATCATAAGCTGCTTGTGAGGCAGTAGAAGTTTTTGCCTTACGTCGAGGGCAACCATCACCCCTTGCTCGGCGTAAAGTCCTGTGCCCACAGCAACAGCCAAAGACAGGGCCCCGAGTAAAAGCACCCAGAACCCTGTTTTTGCTAAGTCTTCTTTCTTAAAGGCCCATGCCATGAAATAAAAGAACGCAGCACCCACGAGAAGCCCGATGGGAAAATGAACCACAAGCGGATGAATATTCTGAAGGTGCTGCGCTCCGGTTAGCATGGTTATTACTCCACCGATTCGACGGCCACGTATTTATTGCCGCCCTTTTCATAAAAATCACCTTTTAAAGTGACTTTATCGCCCATTTTGCCGATAACGTCTGCTGGATAGCCGGTCTTATCTGCCTTGGGAAGAACCGTGTAAAGTTTTCCAGTTCCGTCTTCAACAATACTGATGGGAATTCCCGCTTTCGCACAGTCGATCGCACATTGTTTGTGGCCTGCCCCTGTCGAAGCCATGGAAACGTAACACAGAGAATCTACAAGCTCTCCTTTTATGGTAATTTCAGTTCCTGTTTCCATTCCCTCCATGCCGGCTTCATGAGCCATTACTACAGGTAGAGTTGCAAAACCAACAATCATTAAAAATACTCCTGTCATTCCGGTTATTATTAATTTGCGCATTTTATTTTTCCTTTTTTACTTTTGTTCTGTTTTGGCTATTAAAGTCATTCCGCATTTTGGACATTTACCTGGTTTGTCCTGCTGCACTTCCGGATGCATCGGACAAACATACTTTTTCATATCTACCTCCGTCCTACTTTCAGTCTCTTGCGCTCCGTCTACGCGTTCGGCGACGCTGCCTTTAGGGTAGTCATACCAACCTGGATCTTTGTCGTAGCTTTCAAGATTTTCTCTGACCTTTAAGATTGTAAACATGCCACCCATCCCCACAGAACCAAAAGGACCATCTCCTCCCATCATAGGAAGCGTGTTTTCAGGGCCTTGCATGTTCATTTCGGTCATTTCGTGCATACCTTCCTCACCCATCGGCATATACTCTGGAAGTTGTTCACGGATCTTATCCACTACGCCGTCTTGACTCACCCCGAGCATATTCTGGTTTTCATGTCCCATCGCATTCATGGGATGATGACGTCTGTGACAATGCAAAGCCCAGTCTCCGGGCTCATCTGCGATGAACTCAACGTCTCTTGTCTGGCCGGGAAAGACAACCACGGTTGTTTCAGGGTACTGCGCTGATTCAGGAACGTCCCCGCCGTCCGTTCCTACCATCTTAAAATTAAAGCCGTGCAAGTGGATCGGATGGGACTCTTGACCAACATTACCAAATCGAATCCGGACTCGATCACCTTTTTTCACCACCAGAGGCGCCGTTCCCGGAAACACGCGGCCATTGAACGTAAAGGTATTAAAATCCATCATGACATTTGGATCGGGTTTTGAAGTCCCCGGTTTAATAGACCATTCATCTAAAAAGATCGCAAAGTCCCTGTTGATCTTCTTCGGTGGGGTTTTGGGATGGATAATAAAAAATCCCATTGTTCCCATGCCCATTTGAGTCATCTCATCGCCGTGGGAGTGATACATTTGGGTGCCGTGCTGTTTTAAAGTGAACTCATACGCA
>JAHFFM010000165.1 GCA_023247935.1 Candidatus Omnitrophota bacterium
GAGCTTCGCCAAGGCTCCCCCGCCGCAGCCTGTTAAAGAAATTGTTTTTAATCCCAACTGTTTGGCTTTTTTAACCCCTTCAATAACGTTTTTAGAGTTGCCGCTCGTGGAAATCCCAAACGCCAGATCGCCTTTTGTGCCCAGTCCCTCAATTTGCCGGGCAAAAATAATGTCGTAGCCATAGTCGTTGCTTAAAGCGGTGAGAATCGAGGTGTCCGTCGTCAAGGCTAAAGCGGCCAAAGATTTCCTTTCTTTTTGAAAGCGTCCAATAAATTCTGCCGCGATATGCTGGCTGTCCGCTGCGGATCCTCCATTTCCAAAAAATAAAATCTTGCCGCCGCTTTTTAAAACTTTGGTCATCTCTCGCGCGGCTTGTTCGATCGCTGAAATATTATCCTGGAGAGTCTTCTTCTTAACAGCGATGGATTCTTCGAAAATTTTGGTGATGGCAGCTTTCATAATAACTTGAGTTTGGCAAAATTAGACGCTGACCCGAGCCAGCGACTGTAAATGATTTGATGACAGCTTGCGACGGAAGCAGTCAATATTACGTCGGAAGCTCTGAGAACTCGCACAGGACAGCAAGGTAACGGCATTATATGCGACCAGCACCAGTGTCCAGTGTTTTTGAACACAATGATGAGAACGCATAAACATTTCACCGAAGCCCAGGTATTGCTTGATGTCCCTGTGAAAGAACTCGATCTCAAAACGCTGACGATAAAGTTTGACTAAATCCCGTGCCGACAACTTTACAAGACTGCTTATAAAGAACCGTGTTTCATGATGCCCATGCTTACAGATCAACAACGCCACTACACCTACTTTAGGCAAGATCACTGTGACCTTGGCCACCCGCATAATGCGTTTGGCCGAGAGCTTGACGGTTATGTAGTCACGCGGCCCCTTGGCCAGGTTGCACACATGACTTATACGCCCATTGACAATGACCTTGCGGTTTTGCTTGATGGCCGCAACAAAATCCCATCCGGCCTCAATGATTTTGTTCAACACCGGCGCACAGGTATACCAGGAATCCATCAAGACCGTCACCGGCTGTTTCAACAATCGCCTGGCACGCTCAATAATTCCAACCGCGATGGTGACCTTGCTTTCAAAGATGTCCTTAGGGCAGCAACTCTTGGGATAATAGGATTCTATGCACCAGGCCAACTTTTTGCCGCCGGCCATGACAATGGCCGTTACCGCACACAACCCCTTGATCAATCCTTTGGCGCTGTGGTGAATGCCAACGCCTTCGATGTGTTTGCCTTTGCGTTCCACCGGTGTATCATCGATGGCCAAAAGTACATGCCCTCTATCTTTGATGCATTCTGCCGCGTATTCACGGCTGGCTTCCTGCGTTGTCTGGCTTGCTTGCGTACTGTGACGCAGAAAATGGTGCAAGCCGTCTGTATCCTTGTGGCCAAACTCTTCGGCAATGCGGGCAATCGAGCGAAATTTAATCATCCAGACAAGCCCCAGCAGATAAACTATGGCGTGTCTGCGCTGAGGCTTTGTCAAAACGTCCAAAATATGTATAATATAGGCCGTCGGTTTACGCCGATGTTTTTTCATAGCTTCTTGCCTCCCTTTATCTTGGTGGATAAAGGTATTCTCGGCGAGAAGCTATTTTTTTAAAAGAGCTAAATCAGAAATTTGCCAAACTCAAGTTAATTATTAATACTTAAAACTATGGCTTCTGTCCGTCAAGAATTAGGCATTTATTGGGATACGGAAGGGTTGTTTTGTGTCGAGACCCAGGCCGCCGTTGCGGTGAAAACTTTTTTTATTCCTTTCCCGGTTAATATCCAGACACCCGGTGAAAAGAAATATTCCGGAACTTCCGCCGACCTGGGGTCTTTAATCCTAAAGGCTTTTCACGAGCATAATATCCGTCCGGCGACGGTGAATGTGTGTCTGCCCACCAAAGACATTATCTTTAGATCTTTTATTATCCCCTGGATGCAGAACCATGAGATTAAAAATGTCGTTCATTTTGAAGCCAGCAAGTATATTCCTTTTCCGCTTAAGGATCTCGCGTATTGCTTTTATCCCATTTTTTTTAAAGCCAACGACCTTCGGCGGATTCGCGTTATTTTCGCGGCGATTAAGAAAGACATTTTGGAATATTACATCCAGTCTTTTATGGAAACAAAATTGGATGTCAATGTCATTGAGCCAGCTCCGCTGAGTTTGACGCGGATTTTTGTTCTTAAGAATCTTATTGCGAGTGAACAAACCTTCGCTGTTTTGCAGTACCAAGGTCGGGAAGGGAAAATTATTATTGTGGATCAAGGTGTTCCCCAATTCGTCCGCGAATTCCGCCTCGATTCCCAGCAGAATGTGGAATCCCAGCAGTCTTTAACTCATTTTTTGGCTAATGAAGTCACCATCTCCATGGAATATGTTAACCGTCAAAATAACCTGCGCATTGAGCAGCTTGTTTTTGTCAGTTCAACGCTCTCCCAGGAGATCGTCCTCAATTTGGAACAGGAATTAGAGCTTCCAGTGATTGCCCTCAGCAGTGAAACGGTTTTTGAAAAAATGGGGGTTAGTGATGTCGGCTATCTTCAGGCCTACGGAGCCGCCTTAACAAGCACAGTCAGCATCCCCGCCGAACTGTTTTTATTTTCCAAAAAGGCGGGTCAAACCGGAAAGCCTCAGCAGGCGCAAAGCGCGCAGCTATTCAATTACAAATCGATCACGAAGACTCTTATTTTTTGCGCGATGTTTTTACTAATGAATTTCTTTTTAAGCTACCAATTTCAGTCTCAAGACAGGCAGACTCTATTGTCCTTAAAGCAAAAATTAGGGGCGTCAGAGGCCAGTTCAATGGATACTCTCAAAGCAGATGATGTCGTTCTGCAGAAAAAGCTGGATTATTTTAACAACCTGCGGATCAAGACTGAAGCCTCTCACGTGTTGACCGCGATTCCCAATCTTTTGACGAAGGGGACATGGCTTAAAACGTTGACGATTTCTTATAAAAATTTACAAGATGGCAAGAAACAGGACAAGAATTCTCCAGTTTTGTCCGCGGAAACATTGATGGTCGATTTGGAAGGATATAATTATTCCGAAAACCAGGAGAAGCAGTTTTCTTTGGTGAATCTATTTCTTAAAAATTTAAAAGAAGATACGTATTTTTCAAAACGTTTTGAGAAGATTCAAATTGAAACCATTCGGGCTCAAAAGCTGGAAGGCCAGAATGTGACGGCTTTTAAAATTCAATGTCAATGATAATGATTAGGGAAAAGTATGAATATCCGAGATTTAAGAAATTTAGATTTTGAGGACATTAAAAGTCGTTTGGAGAGTCACCGGGATCTTTGGGTCAATGTCGTTCTCATAGCACTGACCCTAGTGGCTAGCATTTACCTCTGGCATGCCTATCGCCAGGATTCTTTAGAGCTTGAGCGGCAAATTAAAGATTTGACTGAAAAGGCCGGCGTTGTACAGAAGCAAGCCAGCGCCTGGAAGATTTATCATGTTTTGGAGAAAAAATTTCCCCAGAGTATTTCTAATGATCAAATGATTAGCCAGCTTTCGGAATTAGCCGTCAAGCATAACGTTCAAATGACATCGCTGTCTCCCATACAAGAGTCAAGTGATGACTATCTTGAATTTTCACATTTGGAAATGTCCGTGGCGGCCTCCAATTATCAAAATTTGGTGGATTTTACTCAAAGTATTGAAGAATTACCTTATGCTATCCGGCTTAAGGAGTGGTCTGGACAGATGCAGCAGTCCGTGGAAGCCAAGATTGTGATGGAATCTCTCAGGTTAAAAAATGAATAAATCATCGCTAATCTTAAGAATTCTTGTAAAATTTTTAGTAGGGACCGGTATATATTTCGCTGGCATCGCCTCCATCGAGGCGGCGCTAAAAAATCCTTTTGAATCTCAGCTGCCGGCGAAGACTCCTGAGCCATCGGAAAAGATTATTCGGAAAACAGACCCTGTCAGACCAGAGAGCCCAAGACCGTCCTTGAGACCTTCGCCATCACTTCGTAACGATCCTCGGCCGGAAGTTTCTCTGCCGCAGTTGACGGTCAGCGGCATTGTCTGGAATTCCAAGCGTCCCCAAGCGATTATTAACCAGCAGGTGGTGGACATCGGCGATGAGTTTGACGGAGTCAAAATTATTAATATCCGCAAGACGGCCATTGATATCATGTTTCAAGGACAGGAAATAACCATTCAACCCTAAGAGGTCTTATGATAATGCTGAAAAGATATGTATTCTTAGTGATCCTGATGTGGTCCGCTTTGGCTCTCTCAAGCCATGCTGTGGAAATCTCGGATGTGAATGATTATCTTTATCCGGAGCCACAGCCAATGATTTCCATGGATTTCAAGGATGCCCAGCTCAATGATGTTCTTAAACTCTTTTCCCAGCAATCGGGACTGAATTTTATCGCTTCCGAAGATATTGCCCAAAAAACCGTGACGCTTTATTTAGATAATGTTCCTGTGCAAGAGGCCTTAGACCGGATTCTTTTTGCCAATGATTTGACATATGAATTAAAGCCCGAGACGAACATTTTCATTGTCAAACGTATTGATAAACCGGAAGTGGAAGTGATCAGCCGCGTTTATCAGCTCAAACATGCCA